>WNEB01000099.1 GCA_009914575.1 Burkholderia gladioli | reverse complement strand
GACTGGAGCCGGGCGGCCAGCAACTGGAAGATGGCGATGAATCAATTTGCTATCCTGTACGAAGAGCGTTTCACTCGGGTCTCCGCTTAAGCGGAGACCCCAACCGACCTCACACACAAAAATCTAGGCACTCCCTGCGCTCGAAGGTCGAGCCGATGAAGGACGTCGTGCGCATGATTCGCAAGCACTTCGCCGGCATCGTGGCCTGGACGCAGACGCGTCAGACCAACGGCTTCCTGGAAGCCATCAACGGACTCTTCCAGGCCGCCAAGCGAAAGGCACGCGGATACTACACCAACCTCACGACCATGCGGACCGTGCTGTTTCTGATCGCCGGCAAGCTCGACTTCTCGAAGATCAACCCGCATGTCGCGTAATCCACTCATTTTTCAAGAGAGCCCGTTCTTCAGGTTGCAGTTGTTGGTACGTTCTCTTTGCCATTCGCGGACTTTACCGGTTGGCGAAGGTGTTGCACTTCAGATTTGAGGCCGCCCCTTATTTAATGCGAGCGGTAATCGATCGATTCCACGCCGTTCGCGCCGCCCAGCAAACAGAGGTCGGCGCCGCGTTGCGCGAACAGGCCGACGGTGACCACGCCGGGCCAGCCGTTGATGGTCGCTTCGAGCCCGCGCGGATCGGTGATCGACAAGCCCTTGACGTCGAGGATCTCGTTGCCGTTGTCGGTCAGGTACGGCGAGCCGTCCTTCGCGACGCGCAGCACCGACACGCCGCCGAGCGCCGTCAGTTGGCGACCGATCGCGGTGCGCGCCATCGGCACCACTTCCACGGGCAGCGGGAACGCGCCGAGCGTCGCCACGCGCTTGCTGGCGTCGGCGATGCACACGAACGTGCCCGACACCGACGCGACGATCTTCTCGCGCGTCAGCGCGCCGCCGCCGCCCTTGATCATCGCGCCGCTCGCATCGATCTCGTCCGCGCCGTCGACGTACACCTGCAGGCCTTCGATCTCGTTCAGATCGAACACGCGAATGCCGTGCGCTTCGAGCCGCTGGGTGGTCGCGATCGAGCTGGACACCGCGCCGCGATAGCGGGTCTTGATCGCCGCCAGCGCGTCGATGAAGCAGTTCGCGGTCGAGCCGGTGCCGACACCGATCACGGAGCCTTCCGGCACGTTGGCGAGCACGTAATCGGCAGCCGCCTGGCCGACGAGGCGTTTGAGTTCGTCTTGAGTCATGGTGAGGATGAAGCGCTGATTGCGAAACCCGCGAGTCTACCGGAGTCGCCCCGCGCGGCGTCGATTTTCGGGCGCATGCTCGGCATCGGCGCGACAGTCGGCGGGCACTGCACCTGCGGGGTGCAGGCCCGCTGGAATCAAGGCGCTTCGGGTACCGGTACCGGCGCAGCCGACGGCGCCGCGCCCGGGAAATACTTGTCGAGCAGCGCCTGCGCAATCGCGTCGGTCTGCGCATCCGGGTTGCCCGAATAATCGGCCGGACGGAAATGCATCTGGAACGCCGCGAACACGCGCCGCGTGCGGGCGTCGAGCACGCCGTCGGTGGCCACCTCGTAGCCGTAGCGCGCCAGCTTCAGTTGCAGCCCGCGCACGTCGGCGGGATCGCCGGGCGCACGGCCCGCCAGACGCGCGGCGACGGTGGCGTCGTCGGGCCACGCACCGATGCCGGCACGGTACAGCGCCAGCCACGGGAACGCCGGGCCCGGATCGATCTTGCGTTGCGCTGCGGCGCGATATCGCTGTGCCCGACCACGCGCGTCGGCGGAATGCCGTAGCGCGCGACGATATCCTTCGCGAGCTTCACGACGGCCTCGACCTGATCGGGCGCGTACGGCTGCCAGGTGCGATCGGCGGGCGCATCGAGCGGCCCGGCATTGACGATCTCGATGCCTATCGATGCGGCATTAAGCTCGGTGGTGCCCTGCCAGTCGATGACGCCGGCATGCCAGGCGCGCTGGCTTTCGGGCACCAGCTGCAGCACGACCGGCTCGCCGTTGCGGCGCGCCGGATGGCTCGGGATCAGGTAATGCGCGCTGACCTCGTTTTGGGTCAGCACGAACAACGCGCGCGAGTCGTCCGATTCGGTGTAATGCATCACGAGAAAGCGCACGCGCGAATCGGCGCCCTGCGCCGGATGGCTCGTATCGGCCACGTAGGTGCCGCGGTCGACGAGCGTGGGCGACGCGCAGGCGACCGCGCGGCCATCCCGCCGAGCGCGAGCGCCCGGGCGGGCCGCAGCCACGCCGCGAGCCCACCCGACGGTTCACGGCGCGCGCCGTCACGACGCTTACTTCGCCACCGCCGCGCGACGCTGGCGCACGGCTTCGTACAGCACCACGCCGCTCGCCACCGACACGTTCAGGCTCTCGACGCTGCCGGCCATCGGGATGTTCATCACGTCGTCGCAGGTATCGCGCGTGAGCCGGCGCATGCCCTCGCCCTCGGCGCCCATCACGAGCGCCACCGGGCCGTCCAGCTTGGTTTCGTAGAGGCTGGCCGTGGCATCGTCGGACGTGCCGATCACCCACACGCCGGCGTCCTTCAGCTCGCGCAGCGCGCGGGCGAGGTTCGTCACCGTGATGTACGGAACCGTGTCGGCCGCGCCGCTCGCGACCTTGGCCGCCGTGGCGTTCAGGCCCACCGCGCGATCGCGTGGCGCGATGATGGCGTGCGCGCCGGCCGCATCGGCCACGCGCAGGCACGCGCCGAGATTGTGCGGATCGGTCACGCCGTCGAGCACCAGCAGCAGCGCCGGACCCTGGATGCCGTCGAGCAGCTCGGCGAGATTCTGCGCAAGCGGCAGATCCTCGACGCGCGCGACCACACCCTGATGGCGCTCGGTATGCGCGAGGCCCCACAGGCGCGTTTCGTCGGCCGCGATCAGCCGTACGCCGTCCTCCTTCGCGGTCGCCAGAAAATCGATCATCCGGCGATCGCGCCGGGTCTGGTCGTACAACACCTCGGCGACCGTCGACGCGTCGTGGCGCAGGCGCGCGGTGACGGCGTGAAAACCGTAAAGAACCTTCAAACGTGACATGACTGGACCAACCTTCGTCTAAACGCGAAGCGCGCGGTGCGCGTCGCTGGAATGGTAAAACGCAAGCGCCGCGTGACGGGCCTGGCGGCCTGACAACGCGGCGTCTTCAATGCATCGAACGCACGGGCCGGCACCTTGCGACGCCGGCTGCGGCATCAATATTTCTTGCGCGGGCGCGCCTTCTTGGCGGCCGACTTGGCCGGTGCGCCGCCCTTCTTCTTGGAGGCGGCACGCGGGCCGTTCGCATCCTTCGCGGCCGATGTCGGCGCAGCAGCCGCCGACTTCTGGCGGCGCGACGGCGGCGGTGCATCGTCGTCGCTCGTGATGCCCGGCATCGCGCGCACGCGCGCGCCGCTTCGCTCGCCGGCCGGCCCCGGGCCGGCGCCGCGCACGGTTTTCACCGGCGTGTCGCGTACCAGGCGGAAATCGATCTTGCGCGCATCGAGATCGACGCGGCTGACCTGCACGCGCACGCGATCCGACAGGCGATAGCGGATGCCGGTGCGTTCGCCGCGCAGCTCGTTCTTGATCTCGTCGTACTGGAAGTAATCCGAGCCGAGCTCGGTCACGTGCACGAGACCTTCGATGAACAGCGTGTCGAGCTGCACGAAGATGCCGAACGGCGTGACGCCGTTGACCATGCCGCCGTATTCCTCGCCGAGCTTGTCGCGCATGAAATAGCACTTGAGCCAGGCTTCGACGTCGCGCGAGGCTTCGTCGGCGCGCCGCTCGTTCGCCGAGCAGTGCAGGCCGAGTTCTTCCCAGATCGCATCGTGGTTGCGCGTGCGGTTGCGGGCGGTGTCGTCTTCCTTCTGGATCGCGCGGGCGCGCGGCGAGATGGCGGTGTTCAGCGTGACGCTGTCCGGCGCCTTCGGCATGTACTTCTGGCCCGACAGGATCGCGTAGATCGCGCGGTGCGTGAGCAGATCGGGATAGCGGCGGATCGGGCTCGTGAAGTGTGCGTAGGCGTCGTAGGCCAGGCCGAAGTGGCCGATATTGTCGGGGCTGTAGACGGCCTGCTGCATCGAGCGCAGCAGCATCGGCTGCAGCATCTGCGCATCGGGCCGCTCGCGGATCTTCGCCATCAGCGCCGCGTAGTCGCTCGCGTGCGGCTTCTCGCCGCCGCCGAGCGTCAGGCCCATGCCGCGCACGAACGAACGCAGGTTCTCGAGCTTCTCCGGCGTCGGGCCCGCGTGAATGCGGTACAGGCCCGGCTGCTTGTGACGCTTCATGAAATCGGCCGCGCAGACGTTCGCGGCCAGCATGCATTCCTCGATCAGTTTGTGCGCGTCGTTGCGCTGACGCGGCAGGATCTGTTCGATCTTGCCCTGCGCATTGCAGACGATGTAGGTCTCGGTGGTGTCGAAGTCGATCGCGCCGCGCTTCTGGCGCGCCGCGAACAGCGCCTTGAACACGCCGTACAGATCCTGCAGATGCGGCAGCAGGTCGGCGCGCCGCGCCGCCTCCGGCCCCTTGGTGTTGCCGAGCACGGCCGCCACCTCGGTGTAGGTCAGGCGCGCCGCCGAATGGATCACGGCCGGATAGAACTGATAGCCCTTCACCTCGCCGCGCGACGTGACGACCATGTCGCACACCAGCGTGCAGCGGTCGACCGCCGGGTTCAGCGAACACAGGCCGTTCGACAGCTTCTCGGGCAGCATCGGGACCACGCGGCGCGGGAAATACACCGACGTGCTGCGCTGGAGCGCATCGACGTCGAGCGCCTCGCCCGGCTTCACGTAGTGCGAGACGTCCGCAATCGCGACGATCAGGCGGAAGCCGTCGCCGCGACCGACCTTCATCGGCTCGCAGTACACCGCGTCGTCGAAGTCGCGCGCGTCTTCGCCGTCGATCGTGACGAGCGGCACGTCGCGCAGGTCGACGCGGTAGCGCAGGTCGATCGGGCGCACCTTGTCGGGCAGCGCCGCCGCGGCTGCCATGGCGACCGGGCTGAATTCGTGCGGCACGCCGTACTTGCGCACCGCGATCTCGATTTCCATGCCCGGATCGTCGATGTCGCCAAGCACTTCGGTCACGCGACCGAGCGGCTGCGAATGACGGCTCGGGAAGTCGGTCAGCTCGACCACCACCACCTGACCGACCTTGGCCTTCTTGGTGTTCTGCGTGATCAGGATGTCGTGGCCGATCCGCTTGTCTTCGGGCGCGACGATCAGCGCGCCGTTCTCGTTGAGCAGGCGACCGATCACGCGCTTGTTGGCGCGATCGGTGACTTCCACCACGTGCCCTTCCGGGCGGTCGCGGCGGTCGTAACCGACGATGCGCGCCAGCACGCGATCGCCGTGCATGACCTTCTGCATCTCGCCGCTCGGCAGGAACAGGTCGTCCTGGCCGTCGTCGCGAATCAGGAGGCCATAGCCGTCGCGGTGGCCCTGCACGCGACCGGCCACGAAATTCGACGGATGGGTGAGTTGGTAATGCCCGTGCTTGTCGAGCCGGATCTGGCCGTCGCGTTCCATTGCGGCGACGCGCCGGAAGAAGCCCTCGCGCTCCTGGCGCTTGATCGACAGCGCCTCGGCGATGTCGTTCGCGACCAGCGGCGCATCGCTCGTGCGCAGCACGCCGAGAATTTCTTCACGGCTCGGAATGGGATACGGATACTTGCTCAAGGGCTTGTCGATGGTTGTTCTCGTTGCGTGGACTTACCTGTCCGGTTCGAACGATCGGACGCCAGGTTGCGGGCCATTCTATCACTCGACACGGCACCAATTAATTGCCAAGCGCCGCGCATCGGCCATGCGCCGACCGTCGCGCGCGATCATGCAAAAAGCTGTTGACACGACGCATCGAACTGCTATAATTAAAATCTTACTTGATGCAGAAGCAGCTTGTGCCCAGGCGGCGGAATTGGTAGGCGCACTAGGCTCAGGTCCTAGGGAAACGCTGATTTATGCGTCAACTGGCCGATTTGGGGACAAGTTAGTGTGAAACTTTCGGGATAGCGAAGTGAATGAGTGTGAATTTCGGTGAATTTGGCGCGAAAACGAGCTTCACCTCTCCCATTTTTCAAACACATGACGGATTGCTGCCACGGGCCAACAGCAGATGATTTTTCGCGATCACCAGGTTTGCCAGCGCGAACAGACTGAACAGCTGCGCCGTGTTCTTGGCGAGCCCCTTGTAGCGCACCTTGCGATGGCGAAACAGGTTCTTGA
>WNEB01000098.1 GCA_009914575.1 Burkholderia gladioli | reverse complement strand
CGCGCGCCCTGTTGGATCAGCTCGTCGAGCACGCTCTTCGTTTCTGCTTTACTGCTGGTCGCTTCTTTCGTAGTCTTCTTCATGGTGGCTGGTTTCCGGATCACTCAGGGTTCGCTGGTTGTGCTCATGACAAGCAACATTCTCAGCTAAACCGCCACCGCCTTCTCAAATTCCCGTCGCGACCGCCGTACACCAGATTCGACAATAGCTCTTGCCGCACCGGGCAAGGATAGGGCGCGATCGGCCCACAATTGCTGAGAGATGCGCGGCCTTTACGGTATAATCGGTTTTTCCCGCGAGCATCCAGCGATGACCAAATATGTATTCGTCACCGGCGGCGTAGTTTCTTCCCTCGGCAAGGGAATTGCTGCCGCTTCTCTCGCCGCGATCCTCGAATCGCGCGGTCTGAAAGTCACCCTCCTCAAGCTCGATCCATACATCAACGTCGACCCCGGCACGATGAGCCCGTTCCAGCACGGCGAAGTGTTCGTTACGGAAGACGGCGCGGAAACCGACCTCGACCTCGGCCACTACGAGCGCTTCATCAGCACGAAGATGCGCAAGGCCAACAACTTCACGGCCGGTCAGATCTACGAGTCGGTGATCCGCAAGGAACGCCGCGGCGACTACCTGGGCAAGACGGTCCAGGTCATTCCGCACATCACCAATGAAATCCAGGCGTTCGTCGAGCGCGGAGCGGTCTCCGCCACCTGCGGCGAGCCGGACGTGGCGATCGTCGAAATCGGCGGCACGGTGGGCGACATCGAATCGCTGCCGTTCCTCGAAGCCGCGCGCCAGATGAGCCTGCGCCTCGGCCGCAACAGCGCGTGCTTCGTGCACCTCACGCTCGTGCCGTTCATCGCCACGGCCGGCGAACTGAAAACCAAGCCGACCCAGCACAGCGTGCAGAAGCTGCGCGAAATCGGCATCTCGCCGCACGTGCTGCTGTGCCGCGCCGATCGCCGCATTCCCGACGACGAGTGCCAGAAGATCTCGCTGTTCTCGAACGTGCCCGAAGACGCGGTCATTTCCGTGTGGGATGTTGACAGCATCTACAAGATCCCGCAGATGCTGCACGATCAGGGCCTCGACAAGATCATCTGCGAAGAGCTCAAGCTTTCGCCGAAGGATGCCGACCTCTCGATGTGGGCGTCGCTGGTCGACTGCCTGCAGCACCCGAAGCACGAAGTCACGATCGGCATGGTCGGCAAGTATGTCGAACTGACGGAATCGTACAAGTCGCTGATCGAGGCGCTGCGTCACGCGTCGATCCACACGTCGACCAAGGTCAACATCGAATACCTCGATTCCGAGGAAATCGAAACCAATGGCGTCGACAGCCTCAAGCACCTCGACGCCGTGCTCGTGCCGGGCGGTTTCGGCCGTCGCGGCACCGAAGGCAAGATCGCCGCGATCCGCTATGCGCGAGAATCGAACGTGCCGTATCTCGGCATCTGCCTCGGCATGCAGCTCGCCGTCATCGAATTCGCCCGCGACGTGGTCGGCCTGAAGGATGCCAACAGCACCGAATTCGATCCGGCAACGCCGAGCCGCGTGGTCGCCCTCATCACCGAGTGGCACGATCGCGAAGGCAAGGTGGAAAAGCGCACGGAAGAGTCGGATCTGGGCGGTACGATGCGCCTGGGCTCGCAGCGCTGCCCGATCAAGGCCGGCACGCTGGCCGAGGAAATCTACGGCGCCGACGTCAACGAACGTCACCGCCATCGTTACGAGGTCAACAACGGTTTCGTGCCCCAGCTCGAAGCCGGCGGCCTCGTGATCAGCGCCCGCACGCCGAGCGAGGATCTGCCGGAAATGATGGAACTGCCGCGCTCGATGCACCCGTGGTTCGTCGGCGTCCAGTTCCACCCGGAATTCACGTCCACGCCGCGTGACGGTCACCCCCTGTTCAAGTCGTTCGTCGAAGCCGCGCTGGCCAACCAGCAAGCGCGTGCTGGAGTGAAAGCATGAAACTGGGCGATTTCGAAGTCGGCCTCGATCGACCGTTCTTCCTGATCGCCGGCACCTGCGTCGTCGAATCGGAGCAGATGACGATCGATACCGCCGGCCGGCTCAAGGAAATCTGCGCGAAGCTGAACGTTCCGTTCATCTACAAGTCGTCGTTCGACAAGGCCAACCGCAGTTCGGGCACCTCGTTTCGTGGCCCGGGCATGGACGAAGGCCTGCGCATCCTGTCCGAAGTCAAGCGTCAGCTCGGCCTGCCGGTGCTGACCGACGTGCACGATATCGAGGAAATCGAGCCGGTGGCGTCGGTGGTCGACGTGCTGCAAACGCCGGCCTTCCTGTGCCGGCAGACCGATTTCATCCATGCCTGCGCGCGCTCGGGCAAGCCCGTCAACATCAAGAAGGGCCAGTTCCTCGCGCCGCACGACATGAAGAACGTGATCGACAAGGCGCGAGCCGCGGCGCGCGAGGCCGGTCTGTCGGAAGACCGCTTCTTCGCCTGCGAGCGCGGCGTCTCGTTCGGCTACAACAATCTCGTGTCGGACATGCGTTCGCTCGCGATCATGCGCGAGACGGGCGCGCCGGTCGTGTTCGACGCCCCCCACTCGGTGCAGTTGCCGGGCGGGCAGGGCACCAGCTCGGGCGGCCAGCGCGAATTCGTGCCGGTGCTCGCGCGCGCGGCCGTGGCCACGGGCGTGGCCGGGCTGTTCATGGAGACGCACCCGAACCCGGTCGAAGCGAAGTCCGACGGCCCGAACGCCGTGCCGCTGCATCGCATGGCCGCGCTGCTCGAAACGCTCGTCACGCTCGACGCGGCGGTCAAGCGCACGCCGTTCCTGGAAAACGATTTCAACTAATGCATGAACTTGGCGGCGGTGGCAGGCGTCTGTAGCAAGGTCTGCTCCGCCGTCACAGCCATCACGACGGAATCCATCGTCATACTCAGAGGAAATCATGAGCGCAATCGTAGATATCATCGGCCGCGAGATTCTGGATTCGCGCGGTAACCCCACCGTCGAATGCGACGTGTTACTCGAATCGGGCACGATGGGCCGCGCTGCTGTGCCGTCGGGTGCGTCGACGGGTTCGCGCGAAGCGATCGAGCTGCGCGACGGCGAAGCCGGTCGCTATCTCGGCAAGGGCGTGCTGAAGGCGGTCGAGCATATCAACACCGAAATCTCCGAAGCGATCATGGGTCTCGACGCATCGGAACAGGCGTTCCTGGACAAGACGCTGCTCGAGCTGGACGGCACCGACAACAAGTCGCGCCTCGGCGCGAACGCGATGCTGGCCGTGTCGATGGCCGTCGCGAAGGCTGCCGCCGAGGAAGCCGGCCTGCCGCTGTACCGCTATTTCGGCGGCTCGGGTGCGATGCAGCTGCCGGTGCCGATGATGAACATCGTGAACGGTGGCGCGCACGCCAACAACAGCCTGGACATCCAGGAATTCATGATCGTTCCGGTCAGCCAGCCGACGTTCCGCGAAGCGCTGCGCTGCGGCGCCGAAGTGTTCCACGCGCTGAAGAAGACCCTTTCGGATCGCGGCATGAGCACGGCCGTCGGCGACGAAGGCGGCTTCGCGCCGAACTTCGGCAGCAACGACGAATGCCTGTCGACCATCATCCAGGCGATCGAGAAGGCCGGTTACCGCGCCGGCGAAGACTTCCTGCTGGCGCTCGACTGCGCGGCGTCGGAGTTCTACCACGACGGCAAGTACCAGCTGGCCGGAGAAGGCCTGCAACTGTCGTCGGCCGAATTCACCGACTACCTGGCCACGCTCGCCGACAAGTTCCCGATCGTCTCGATCGAAGACGGCATGCACGAAAGCGACTGGGACGGCTGGAAGCTGCTGACCGACCGCCTGGGCAAGAAGGTGCAGCTGGTCGGCGACGACCTGTTCGTCACCAACACGCGCATCCTGAAGGAAGGCATCGAGAAGGGCATCGGCAATTCGATCCTCATCAAGATCAACCAGATCGGCACGCTGACCGAAACGTTCGCCGCCATCGAGATGGCCAAGCGCGCCGGCTACACGGCCGTGATCTCGCATCGCTCGGGCGAAACGGAAGATTCGACGATCGCCGATATCGCCGTGGGCCTGAACGCCGGCCAGATCAAGACGGGCTCGCTGTCGCGCTCGGATCGCATCTCGAAGTACAACCAGCTGCTGCGCATCGAGGAAGATCTCGGTGATATCGCCAGCTACCCGGGCAAGTCGGCGTTCTACAACCTGCGCTGATAACGCGCTACTATCCGGACTTGTCCTCCGTGATGCCGCTTCGCGCCCTTCGTGAAGCGGCGCTTCTTATATCTGCGGCTCGTACATGAGGCTTGTCACTGTCGTTCTGATCGCCTTGCTGGTGTTGATTCAGTGCCCACTCTGGTGGGGGCATGGCGGCTGGCTGCGCGTGCACGAATTGCGTCAGGCGCTGCTCGACCAGACGCAGAAGAACGCGGACGAAAAGCTGCGCAACGAGCGCATTGCCGGTGAAGTGCAGGATTTGCAGAGCGGCACGACCGCCATCGAGGAGCGCGCGCGCTACGAGATGGGGATGATCAAGGACGGCGAGGTGTTCGTGCAGTTCGTTTCGCCGAATTCGCCCGCGCCGGTGGTGCCGAACCAGAACTCCACCGCGTCGCTGACCAATCGTGGCGTCACCGGCGCACCGGTCAGCGTCGTGCCGAATCCGGTGTCGCGCGCCAAGCCCGAACGTCATCACGGGCGCGCCGCGCATCGCGAGTGAAGCGGGCGCGAAATACGACGGCAGCCGAATAAAAAACGGCCTCTCTTGAATTTCGAGTGGGTGGATTTTTCCGGGTCAAGGGCGGGCGAAGCCCGGCGCAGCGAACCCTTGATGCGGAGAAATCTACGAGCACGCTTGAGGGCTCGGGCCAGGCAAAGCCTTGCGCCGCCTGGCCCCCGAGCCCGTCCGGCGGCGAGAACTTCCCCGCCTTGGGGCGGGGCTAGGGGTGGGAAGATACCGTTTTGCGACGTAGGTTTTCGTACCCCGGCGGCCCTTTTCATCCACTCAAATTTCAAGAGAGCCAAAAAACGAGACCCTCAGGGTCGCGTTTTTTATTCGGCAAAGCACGCCTTACCAGCCCCAACCCCAGCCCGGATAGCCGTAACCGTAACCCCAGCCGCCGTAGTAGCCGCCATAGACGGCGACCGGCGCCGGCGCGTAATACGCGGCCCGTGCAGCGGCCTCGGCCGACATGACCTCGTTCTGCTCGCGCAGCACCTGCTTGTCGATCGCGTCGTAGCGCTGCTTCTCCGCCGGCGTGAGCGGTCGTGCCTGGGCCGTGGCGGCGCCGGGCTGGCCGTCGGGCAGGCGGCTCAGCACCGTGGACGGCGGTGCGACCGCGCAGCCGGCAAGCGTGGCTGCCAGCACGGCAGCCAGGGCCGCCGAGGCCAGCGGCGGTCTGCGAATGGATCGGATGCTCATGACGCTTCTCCTTCGTCGCAGGCGGACACGTCCGCCGCGTCCTGCTCAGTGGCGCTGATCGCTTGCCGGCGCGACGCCGGCGCCCAATTCGGGCGTGACGAACAGCTGTTCGACGTCGACCGGATCGAATTCATAGCGCTGATTGCAGAACTCGCAATGAATCTCGACATGGCCGCGCTCCTCGATCACGCCGTCGATTTCCTCGCGGCCCAGCATGCGCAGCATCCCGCCCGCCTTCTCGCGCGAGCAGGTGCACTGGAAGCGCGTGCCGACCGGCTCGAAGTGACGCACGTTCTCCTGCCAGAACAGACGCCGGAATACCGTCTCGGGTTCCGTTTCGAGCAGTTCCTTCGACGTCAGCGTGCCGCCGAGCGTGCAGACGCGCTCCCAGGTGTCGGCGTCCTGCTCGTCGACGACCGGCACGATGCCGCCGTCGCCGGGCAGCTTCTGCAGCAGCATGCCGACCGCGCGGTCGCCGTCGGCGGCGAGCCAGAGCCGCGTGTCGAGCTGCTCCGAGTGGTGCATGTAGTGCTCGAGCGCCTGCGCAACCGATTGCAGCGGGCCGTCGTGATCGTTGAGCGGGGCGGTGTCCCAAACGTAGTTGAAGGTTGAAGGCGGCGGTTCCCGTAGGAATCCGAGAGAATCGGGTTTCCAGGACCAACCTCCAGAATAGGAGAACCGCCGAAATGAAGCCTACCAAGAAACCGAACCGTCGTGCTGATGCTGAGTGTCGTGTTGTTGGTAAACAAGAGCACGAAGCGCTGCGCGCGGGCCTTGCCGAGCAAGCCCAGTTG
>WNEB01000097.1 GCA_009914575.1 Burkholderia gladioli | reverse complement strand
GGTCTCCGTTCGCGTCGGCGTCATCAACCGTATGGCGGACCTCGCTCGTCCGCAATCCGTTCGTATCGCCTGAAATTATGCCCGTCGATGCTATTGCATCCTCACACTCGATTTATGCAACAACGCCGAACCGAGCGCCCAACCGAAGGAAGCCCACGCTACCTTGAAGCCGACCCAAGCCCTGGAATTCACCGCACCGCGCGACGACAACGCGCGCCTCGCCAACCTCTGCGGCCCGCTGGACGAAAATCTGCGCCAGATCGAGCAGGCGCTCGACGTGACGCTGCAGCGGCGCGGCCACCGGATCACGATTCGCGGCCGCGGCGCGAAGCTCGCGCTCGCCACGCTCGAAAATTTCTACAACCGCGCGCGCGATCCGCTGTCGCTCGACGACATCCAGCTCGCGCTGGTCGAGACGCGCCACCTCGGCAACGGCAGCCAGGACGGTGCGCCCGACGTGCGCTTTCGCGGCGATCCCGACCATCCGTTCGACGACGCGCCCGCGGCCGAGGCCGACGCGCCCGGCGAGGAACCCGCGCCGCGCCGACCTGCGCGGCCGCACCCCGGCGCAGCGCGAGTATCTTAAGCATATCCTCGCGCACGACGTGACGTTCGGCATCGGGCCGGCCGGCACCGGCAAGACCTATCTGGCCGTGGCCTGCGCCGTCGACGCGCTGGAACGCGACCAGGTCAAGCACATCGTGCTGACGCGTCCGGCCGTCGAGGCCGGCGAGCGGCTCGGCTTCCTGCCCGGCGATCTGTCGCAAAAGGTGGATCCGTATCTGCGCCCGCTTTACGACGCGCTCTACGATCTGCTCGGTTTCGACAAGACGGCCAAGATGTTCGAACGCCAGATGATCGAAATCGCGCCGCTGGCCTACATGCTCGGGCGCACGCTGAACCACGCGTTCATCATCCTGGACGAGGCGCAGAACACCACGCCCGAGCAGCTGAAGATGTTCCTGACGCGGATCGGTTTCGGCTCGAAGGCGGTGGTCACCGGCGACACCACCCAGATCGACCTGCCGCGCGGCCACAAGAGCGGCCTGGTCGAGGCCCAGCAGGTGCTCACGCAGGTGCGCGGCATCGCGCTCACGCGCTTCACGAGCGCCGACGTGGTGCGTCACCCGCTGGTCGCGCGGATCGTCGAGGCTTACGACGAGTTCCACGCGCAGCACAAGGACGCCTGACCGGCCTCGCCGCGGCGACCGCATGCGGCATGGGGGGGGGGGGCGGTCGCGCGGCGGTGCGCCGCAACTTTGCCGGCAAGCCGCGTCACGGCTCGATCCGATGCGCCGGTCGCCAGCGCGCACACGCCGCGACACCGCCAAAACGCACGATCCGGCGCGCGCCGCCCCGACCGAAACGGCTGGCCGTTTGGTGTATCCTCGTGCGATCGCCTTCCACGCCGCACACATGAAATCCTCTCGCAAATCCCTTCAAGCCACCCGCCCGAGCGCACCGCGCGTCTCGCTGTTCGACGAGCGCGGCAAGGTCAAGACGGTCGAGGCGCAAGCCCTGCGCATCGATTTCCCCGACGGTCGCGCCCTGATGTTCGATCTGTCCGGCAGCTCCGGCGAAGCCTCGGTCGCGATCGTCGCGCAACATGCGGACATCTCGCAGCGCGCGACCCTGACGCTGCGCCCCGAGTACTACGGCAGCCTGACGCTGTCGGTCGGCGCCGAAGCCGAACCGGAAGGCGATGACGGCGACGAGGATGCCGACGACGAATCCGAGCCAGCGGGCGAGCCCGAGCTCGAACTGCTCGTCCAGTACGGCGACGAAATCACCGCGCAGGTGCGCAAGACCTTGCCCAAGCGCAAGCTGATCGCCGAATGGCTCGCCACCACGCTGTTCTCCGATGCGCAGCTCACGGTGCGCTTCGTCGGCGAAAAGGAAGGCCGCGAGCTGAACGGCGGCTATCGCAAGAAGGACTACCCCACCAACGTGCTGACCTTCGCCTACGAGCAGGCGCCCGACGGCACGACGATCGGCGATCTCCTGCTGTGCTGCCCGGTGGTCGAGAAGGAAGCGACCGGGCAGGGCAAGCCCCTGCAATCGCACTATGCCCATCTGCTGGTGCACGGCTCGCTGCATGCGCAGGGCTACGATCACGAGCGCGGCGAGGAAGACGCAGCCGAGATGGAAGCGCTCGAAATCGACATTCTGGCCAAGCTCGGCTTCGCGAACCCCTACGAGTAAGAGCGCCCCGTTCATTCCCCACCCGGCCGTGAGCACACCGATCCCCGCCCCCCAAGCGTATCCGCCGCCGATCGGCAACGGTCGGCTGCTGACCGACGACGAGCTGGCCGTTTCGCTCGATGCGTCGCTGAGCGGCTGGGACCGCCGCTCCGATCTCTGGCTGTTCGGCTATGGCTCGCTGATCTGGAATCCGGGCCTGCCCGTGGCCGAGCAATTGCACGGTCGCGTGCACGGCTACCACCGCGGGCTGTATCTGTGGTCGCGCGTCAATCGCGGCTCGGCCGAACGGCCGGGGCTCGTGCTGGCGCTCGACCGCGGCGGCTCGTGCAGCGGCGTCGCGTTCCGCATCGCCGGCCCCACGGCCATGCCGCATCTCGCAACGCTCTGGAAACGCGAAATGCCGATGGGCTCGTATCGCCCGGCCTGGCTGCCCTGCACGCTAGCGAGCGGCGAACGCGTGCGCGCGCTGGCGTTCGTGATGCGCCGCGACGCACCCACCTACACCGGCAAGCTGCCGGACGAGATCGTGCGCGCCGTGTTCGCCTGCGCGGAAGGCCGCTACGGCACCACGCTCGACTACGTCACGCGCACCGTGGCGGCGCTGCGCGAGAGCGGCATTCCCGACCGCGCGCTCGAATCCCTGCTGGCGCGCTGCGCCTGAGTCCGGCCGGGCGCGGCCCGAACGGCATTTTTCCCGAGATGGGCGCAATTCCGATTCCGGGTTAGGATGGATCCGCGCCGCCCGAGGCAGGCCGCCGCGTCAGCCATCCGGCCGACACGGAAGCGCCGTGGCCTTGGTGTATCCTTGCCAACTCCGTGACAACGCGCCTGCAGTCCGCCCGGGCGCACCACCATGAACGATTCGTATCCCAGTCGAAAGTCCACCGACAAACCTCCCGAAAAGCGCTCGCTGCTCGAGCGCCTGACCGACTTCATCTCGCCCGAGCCCGAATCTCGCGGCGAGCTGCTCGAAATCCTGCAGGACGCGCACGAGCGCAACCTGATCGACGGCGATTCGCTGTCGATGATCGAGGGCGTGTTCCAGGTCTCCGATCTCTGCGCCCGCGACATCATGGTGCCCCGCGCCCAGATGGACGCCCTCAACATCGCCGACAAGCCCGAGGATTTCATCCCGTTCGTGCTTGAAAAGGCCCACTCCCGCTACCCGGTCTACGAAGAAAACCGCGACAACGTGATCGGCGTGCTGCTCGCGAAGGATCTGCTGCGTTTCTACGCGGAAGAGGAATTCGATGTGCGCGGCATGCTGCGCCCGGTCGTGTTCATCCCCGAATCGAAGCGCCTGAACGTGCTGCTCCACGATTTCCGCGTGAACCGCAACCACCTCGCGATCGTGGTCGACGAATACGGCGGCGTGGCCGGCCTGATCACGATCGAGGGCGTGCTGGAGCAGATCGTCGGCGACATCGAGGACGAATACGACTTCGACGAGGAAGCCGGCAACATCATCTCGTCGCCCGACGGTCGCTTCCGCGTGCGCGCGCTGACCGAGATCGCCCAGTTCAACGAAACCTTCGGCACCGATTTCTCCGACGAGGAAGTCGACACCATCGGCGGGCTGATCACCCATCATTTCGGTCGCGTGCCGCATCGCGGCGAAAAGCTGCGGCTCGGCAAGCTGATCTTCGAGATCCAGCGCGGCGACGCCCGCCAGATCCACGTGCTGCTGGTGCGCCGCGATCCGCTCGCCGGCCGCCGCAACGAATCGACCGACGACTGATCGTCCGGCCGCCCCCGTCCCCACCCCTGCTCGACCCCATGGCCGAATCGTTCACGTCCCGCGCGCGGCGGGCCGCCACCTTCGCGGCGGCCCGCCGCGCGCTGCCTCGCTGGCATTTCCCGGCGGCCCTGCTGGCCGGCGCGGCCAATACGCTGAGCTTCGCGCCCACCCCGCACGGCGGCTGGCTGCAACTGCTGGTGTTCGTGTGGTTCTACGCGCAGCTCGCGCGCAGCGGCACGCGCTGGCAGGCCACGCTGACGGGCGCGGCGTTCGGCTTCGGCAACTTCCTGACCGGCATCTGGTGGCTCTACATCAGCATGCATGTGTACGGCGAGATGGCGGCCTGGATCGCGGGCGGGGCGCTCGCGCTGTTCTGTCTGTATCTGTGCCTGTATCCGGCGCTGTCCGCGCTGCTCTGGGCGCTCGCCTCGGGCCGCGGCGCGGGCCGCGCGTTCGCCCCGAGCTGGCACGGCGCGCTGGCGTTCGCCAGCGCCTGGGCGCTCGGCGAGTGGGCGCGCGGCACCGTGTTCACGGGCTTTCCGTGGCTCGCGAGCGGCTATGCGCAGGTCGACGGCCCGTTCGCCGGCTATGCGCCGGTGGCGGGCGTCTACGGCGTGGGCTGGGTGCTCGCGCTGTTCGCCGCGCTGGTCGTCAACGTCGCCGTCAGCGCGCGCGGCTCGACCGACAGCCACGCGCGTCCGGCGCCGGGCGGCGCGTTCGCGCCGACCGTGCTGGCCGCGGCGCTGGTCGCGATCGGCCTGCTGCTGCCGATAGTGCCGTGGACCAAGCCCGAAAATCAGCCGCTGCACGTGCGGCTGCTGCAAGGCAACGTCAAGCAGGACGTCAAGTTCGAGCAGGCCGGCATCGACGCGGCTATCAAGATGTACACGACGATGATCACCGAGCGACCGACCGATCTGGTGGTCACGCCCGAAACGGCGATCGCGGTGATGATCCAGGATCTGCCGCTGCCGTTCGCGAAGGCGGTGCGCAGCTTCGTCGACAAGACCGGCACCTCGGTGCTGTTCGGCGCGGTGGGCGACAAGATCCTGCCCGACGGCAGCATCGTCGACTACACCAACAGCCTGTACGGCGTGACGCCCGGCTCGATGGACATTTACCACTACGACAAGCACCACCTGGTGCCGTTCGGCGAGTTCATCCCGTGGGGCTTCCACTGGTTCGTCAACCTGATGAAGATGCCGCTCGGCGATTTCGCGCGCGGCGCGCTGGTGCAGAAGCCGTTCCTCGTCCACAACCAGCCGGTGATGGCCGACATCTGTTACGAAGACCTGTTCGGCGAGGGTATCGCCGCGACCGTGCGCGAGAACGCGCCGTCGCCGGGCATCCTCGTGAACGTGACGAATCTCGCCTGGTTCGGCGACACCATCGCACTCGACCAGCATCTGCAGATCGCGCGCATGCGCTCGCTCGAAACCGGCCGGCCGATGCTGCGCGCCACCAACACCGGCATGACGGCCGCGATCGACGCGCACGGCCGCGTGCTCGAACGGCTCAAGCCGTTCACGATCGGCCCGATCGACGTAACCGTGGAAGGCACGCAGGGCATCACGCCGTTCGTCGCGAACGGCAACGCCATCGTGCTGGCCGTGGCGCTCGTGCTGCTGGCGTTCGCCTTCGCGATCGGGCCGCGCCTGCGTCGCGGAGCGCGCGGCTGAACCGGCGCGCCCGCGCGCCTGAACGCTAGCGGCTCGCGCCGACCGTCTCCGCCCATGCGCTGCCGGTGCCGGCCAGCGCGCGCAGGTCCTGCGCGACCGTGTCGAGCACCGGCGCCCATTGCAGGAACGCCGGCTGGCGATACAGCGTGGCCGACGGATACAGCGGGCTGTCGCGCCGCTCCAGCTGCCACACCCAGAGTGCGGATTCACGTCGAGCAGCACCCAGGTCGCCTGCCCCACCGCACCGCTCAGGTGCGCCACCGACGTGCAGCACGTGATTGATCTTGCCCTGATTTACGGACACCTATCTAAGCGACATTGGCCAGCTCGTACTGCTCTGGGCTGAGGTAGCCCAGAGTCGAGTGCAGCCGGATCCGATTGTAGTCAACCTCAATGTAGTCAAACACATGAGCCTTGGCCTGCTCCCGTGTGGCGAGGTGTTCACCATGGATGGCCTCGACCTTCAGACTGTGGTTCCAACTCTCCATTGCTGCGTTGTCGTAGCAGTTGCCTCTGGCACTCATGCTGGCGATCAAAGCGTATTGCTCCAACAGGGCGCGGTGCTCGCGCGAGCAGTATTGGCTACCACGGTCAGTATGCACGATCACTCCCCGAGGCCG
>WNEB01000096.1 GCA_009914575.1 Burkholderia gladioli | reverse complement strand
GCGCGAGCACCGCGCCCTGTTGGAGCAATACGCTTTGATCGCCAGCATGAGTGCCAGAGGCAACTGCTACGACAACGCAGCAATGGAGAGTTGGAACCACAGTCTGAAGGTCGAGGCCATCCATGGTGAACACCTCGCCACACGGGAGCAGGCCAAGGCTCATGTGTTTGACTACATTGAGGTTGACTACAATCGTATCCGGCTGCACTCGACCCTGGGCTACCTCAGCCCAGAGCAGTACGAGCTGGCCAATGTCGCTTAGATAGGTGTCCGTAAATCAGGGGCAAGATCATCATAGCCTTGCACCGATTCAGTGGCCATCGATCCGCATGACGAAGATTCGCCGTTCGGATTGCGATCGAGCCCTCACCACAACGCAACAAATTACCGATTCCCCCGCCTTTTCGCGCGAATCTCTCCCGCCCCGTCGCCTACCATCCCAGCTCGACACTGCCCGCCATCCCGCCGGCGGGCGCCGCGCTTTCACGGAGACGAGCGATGCCGACCCGCACCCCGAACGACCCGAACCCAACCGACGAGGCCGACAACGCCGCCCCGCATCTCGACGGCCCCGCGCTGCTCGCGCAACTCCACGCCCTTGGCGAAATCGGCGCAGACCCCGCCGCCGGCGGCCGCACCCGCATCGCGTTAACCGACGCCGAAAAAGCCGGCCGCGACCAGGTCGCCGCATGGATGCGCGAACTCGGCCTGACCGTCCAGATCGACCAGATCGGCAACCTCTTCGGCACGCTCGCAACCGACCCAGCCTCTCTCGCGCGCGGCAGACGTGGAGAAGCCGCTCATGATCGGCTCCCACATCGACACCGTGAACAACGCCGGCGCACTCGACGGCTGCTACGGCGTGCTGGCCGGCCTGGCCGTCGTGCGCGCATTGCGCGAGGCGAACCTCGTGCCGTCGCGACCGATCACGGTGGCCGCGTTCACGAACGAGGAGGGCGTGCGCTACCAGCCCGACATGATGGGTTCGCTGCTGCACGCGGGGGGCCTGCCGCTGCAGGCGGCGCTCGACACGATCGGCACCGACGGCACGCGCCTCGGCGACGAGCTGGCGCGGATCGGCTTTGCGGGCGACCTTGAACCGGGCGCTATCGCGCCGCACGCCTATCTGGAGCTGCATATCGAACAAGGCCCGATCCTCGAGGCGGAGGACGTGCAAATCGGCGTGATGGACAACCTGCAGGGGATTTCGTGGCAGCGCGTGACGGTGCGTGGCCACGCGAACCACGCGGGCACCACGCCGATGCACCTGCGTCACGACGCGGGCTGGGTGGCGGCGGCGGTCTCGGTGTTCCTGCGCGAGCTGACGACCGAGTCGGACACGACGCTGGCCACGGTCGGCATGTTGCGCATCGAGCCGAACGTGATCAACGTGATCCCGCGCCGCGCGGAATTCACGGCGGATCTGCGCGATCCCGACGAAGCCCGCCTGCAACGCGCCGAACAGCGGCTCGCCGATTTCCTGGCCGCGACGGCGCGCCAGGAAGGCGTGGAGATCGAGGTGGAGCGGCTCGCGCGTTTCGAGCCGGTGAGGTTCGACGCGGCGCTGGCCGACGCGATCGAGGCCGCCGCCGCGCGGCGCGGCCTCGCGCATCGCCGCATGACGTCGGGCGCGGGCCACGACGCGCAGATGATCGCCCGCATCGCGCCAGCGGCGATGATCTTCGTGCCGAGCCGCGGCGGCATCAGCCACAACCCGCGCGAACACACCGACGACGCGCAACTGATCGACGGCGCGCGCGTGCTGCTCGACGTGGTGCTGGCGCGGCTCGACGCGGCCTGAACGCAGCGGCATCGACGCGCTCCGCTTATCGCTGCCCGCGATATCGATACTCTCGCGCGTTCATATCCATCCGCGTATCCGTTATTGGATCGGCGGGCGGCCCGTTTTTATACTGGGCTTGATCAGCACTCGCCCATGTCGAGTGCCAAACCCACCGCATCCAACCGAGAGGAACGCACCGATGAGTCTTCGTCCACTGCATGATCGCGTGATCGTCAAACGGCTCGACCAGGAAACCAAGACGGCGTCGGGCATCGTGCTACCCGACAGCGCCGCCGAGAAGCCGGATCAGGGCGAAGTGATCGCCGTCGGCCCGGGCCGACGCGACGCCGAAGGCCGCCGTATCGAGCCGGATCTGAAGGCCGGCGATCGCGTGCTGTTCGGCAAGTACGCCGGGCAGACGGTCAAGGTCAACAACGCCGAACTGCTGGTGCTGCGGGAGGAAGATATCGTCGCGGTCGTCAACGTCTGAACCTGAGAGAACACAACATGGCTGCAAAAGATATCGTATTCGGCGACGTCAACCGTGCGAAGCTGATCGAAGGCGTCAATGTGCTGGCCGACGCCGTCAAGGTCACGCTCGGCCCGAAAGGCCGCAACGTCGTGCTGGAGCGCGGCTTCGGCGCGCCCATCGTGACCAAGGACGGCGTGTCGGTCGCCAAGGAAATCGAACTGGCCGACAAGCTGCAGAACATCGGCGCGCAACTGGTCAAGGAAGTCGCCTCGAAGACGAGCGACTCGGCCGGTGACGGCACCACCACGGCCACCGTGCTGGCGCAGGCGATCGTCCGCGAAGGCCAGAAATACGTGGCGGCGGGCCTGAACCCGCTGGATCTGAAGCGCGGCATCGACAAGGCGGTGCTGGCCGCCGTCGAGGAGCTGAAGAAGATCAGCAAGCCGACCACCACGAGCCGCGAAATCGCGCAGGTCGCGGCGATCTCGGCGAACGGCGAGGAATCGATCGGCCAGCGCATCGCGGAAGCGATCGACCGCGTGGGCAAGGAAGGCGTGATCACCGTCGAGGACGGCAAGTCGCTGGCGGACGAACTCGACGTGGTGGAAGGCCTGCAGTTCGACCGCGGCTACCTGTCGCCGTACTTCGTCAACAACCCGGATCGTCAGGTGGCGATTCTCGACAACCCGTACATCCTGCTGCACGACAAGAAGGTGTCGAACATCCGCGATCTGCTGCCGGTGCTCGAACAGGTCGCGAAGGCGGGCCGCTCGCTGCTGATCATCGCCGAGGACGTGGAAGGCGAGGCGCTGGCCACGCTGGTGGTCAACAACATCCGCGGCATCCTGAAGACGGTGGCCGTCAAGGCGCCGGGCTTCGGCGACCGCCGCAAGGCGCTGCTGGAAGACATCGCGATCCTGACGGGCGGCCAGGTGATCGCCGAGGAAACCGGCCTGACGCTCGAAAAGGCGACGCTGGCCGAACTGGGCCAGGCCAAGCGCATCGAGGTGGGCAAGGAAAACACCACGGTGATCGACGGCGCGGGCGACAAGGTGTCGATCGAGGCGCGCGTCAAGCAGATCCGCATCCAGATCGAGGACGCGACGTCCGATTACGACCGCGAAAAGCTCCAGGAGCGCGTGGCCAAGCTGGCCGGCGGCGTGGCCGTGATCAAGGTGGGCGGTGCGACCGAGATCGAGGTCAAGGAGAAGAAGGACCGCGTGGACGACGCGCTGCACGCGACGCGTGCAGCCGTCGAGGAAGGCATCGTGCCGGGCGGCGGCGTGGCGCTGATCCGGGTGCGGCAGGCGATCCGCGAGGTGCGCGGCATCAACGCCGACCAGAACGCCGGCGTGAAGATCGTGCTGCGCGCGCTGGAGGAACCGCTGCGCCAGATCGTGACCAACGCGGGCGAGGAAGCCAGCGTGGTGGTGGCGAAGGTGGCCGAGGGCTCGGGCAACTTCGGCTACAACGCCGCGACCGGCGAATACGGCGATCTGGTAGAATCGGGCGTGCTCGATCCGACCAAGGTGACGCGCACGGCGCTGCAGAACGCGGCGTCGGTGGCGGGCCTGCTGCTGACGACCGACGCCACCGTGTACGAAGCGCCGAAGGCGGCGGTCGCGCCGGTCGGCCCCGGCGGCGTGCCGGGCGGCCCGGATCTCGGGTTCTGAGGTAAAAGAAAGACCATCCCGCACGTTCGGACGATCGAACGTGCGGGGCAGCAATCCGCCACGGGCGGCTGGCCGATTCGGTCGGTCGCCCGTGTTGCATTCAGCTCGCGATTCTGCCCGACGTTGCGGCCTGGGGCGTTTGAGCCGCTTGGGCAGCTTGGGCCGGTTCCGCCAGCAGCTTCGCGATTTCGGCCTCGGTCTGGTCGTAATCGCCCTCGCCGAAATGGCGATAGACGATCTTCCCCGACCGGTCGATCAGATAGAACGCCGGCCAGTATTGATTGCCGTAGGCGCGCCAGGTGGCATACGCGTTGTCCTGCGCGACCGGGTAGGTCAGCCCGAAGCGGTCGACCGCCTCGCTTACATTGGCCGTGCTGCGCTCGAACGGATATTCGGGCGTATGCACGCCGATCACCTCCAGCCCCTGCGACCGGTATTTCTCGTACCACGCCTCCACGTGCGGCAGCGTGTGGATGCAGTTGATGCAGGTATAGGTCCAGAAATCCACCAGCACCACCTTGCCGCGCAGGCTTGCCAGCGTCTGCGGCGGGCCGTTGAGCCAGTGGTCGATGCCGGTCAGTTCGGGCGCGGCGGCGGCCAGTGCCGCGGCGAAGGGCCAGAAGCGGGTGAGCGGGCGCATGACGGGGAGCCTCCTTGGGCGTCGAGTGGCGAGGAGCCATTGGAACGCCGGTCCGTATCGGCAATGTTTCCGCCGCGCCACACCCGTGCAATGTTGTGTGTCCGGGTGGAATGCAGATACATTGCGACACAAAACGCCGGGCGCGATCGGCTATAAATCGCTCCATTCCCGATCGCCAAGGAGCCACACGATGAATGCCGAGACCCAGCCCGAAACCTATCTGGGCGCCTGCCACTGCGGCGCCGTGCGTTTTGCGGTGCGCGCGCCGCGCTCGATCCGGCGGTGCGCTGCAACTGCAGCCTGTGCCGCCGAAAGGGCGCGCTGATGTCGTCGATGGCGGCCCGCGAGGATCTGACGATCCTGGCCGGCGAGGACGCCCTGGCCGAATACCAGTTCAACACCCGCGTGGCGAAGCATTACTTCTGCCGCCATTGCGGCATTTATCCGTTTCACCAGACGCGCCTCGACCCGCTGCGCTGGGGCGTGAACATCGGCTGCCTCGACGGCGTCGATCCGTACGCGCTCGAATTCAGCGCGGCCAACGGCGCGACCCTGTCCGTCGTGGAGGACGCATGAACCCCGCCCATCATTCGTTGCGGCGCCTGCTCGCGATCGTCGCGTTCATCGCCGGCGGGTTCGCCGCCGAGCTGGCGCATCCGCTCGCGTGCCACACCGTCGGCTCGCGCGGTCCGGCCGTGACGCGCCGCCGCGAGGCCCGCGCATGAACGCCGAGCGCCCGGACCACGTGCTGATCGTCGACGACGATCGCGGCATCCGCGAACTGGTCGGCCAGTATCTGGAGAAGAACGGCATGCGCATTTCGCTGGCCGCCAACGGCCGCGAGATGCGCGCCGCGCTGGACAACGGCGCGCCGGACCTGATCGTGCTCGACGTGATGATGCCCGGCGACGACGGCCTGGTGCTGTGCCGCGAGCTGCGCGCGGGCAAGCATCGCGCCGTGCCGGTGGTGATGCTGACCGCGCGCGACGAGGAAACCGATCGCATCGTCGGCCTCGAAATGGGCGCCGACGATTACCTGACCAAGCCGTTCGCGGTGCGCGAGCTGTATGCGCGAATCCGCTCGGTGCTGCGCCGCACGCGCATGCTGCCGCCCGGCATGCAGGTCAGCGAGGCCGCGCAATGGCTCGCGTTCGGCGACTGGCGGCTCGACACCACCGGTCGCGCCATCTGCTCGACGAGGCCGGCACGATGGTGGCGCTGAGCGGCGCGGAATACCGGTTGCTGCGCGTGTTTCTCGACAATCCGCAGCGCGTGCTGACGCGCGACCAGTTGCTGAACTTCACGCAGGGCCGGCAGGCCGACGCGTTCGACCGCTCGATCGACCTGCTCGTCAGCCGCCTGCGCGACACCGCGCGCGAGCCGCGCTACATCAAGACGCTGCGCAGCGAGGGCTACGTGTTCTCGTCGTCGGTCACGGCCATCGACGAGAATGAAATGAACGCGTCCCACCCCGTGACCGAGTGAGGGCGTTGTTGCATAAATCGAGCGAGATCCGTTGACGTTTACGCGCAACGGTCGCGGGGCCAGCCTCCTATCAAGTCAGATTCCAGAGTAACTGCCTAATTTTTGACAAGAAAATGCGAAAGGACATACACAAGAAAGGTGAGCCGAAGGCACGCTACCGTGTCAGGAATTGGGCGGCCTATAATGAAGGCCTGATCAACCGGGGGAACGTAACAATATGGATAGATGAAGCCGTCCTTGCCAGAA
>WNEB01000095.1 GCA_009914575.1 Burkholderia gladioli | reverse complement strand
CTCGAGCATCGGCAGCAGCAACTGGGCTTGCTCGGCAAGGCCCGCGCGCAGCGCTTCGTGCTCTTGTTTACCAACAACACGACACTCAGCATCAGCACGACGGTTCGGTTTCTTGGTAGGCTTCATTTCGGCGGTTCTCCTATTCGGGAGGTTGGTCCTGGAAACCCGATTCTCTCGGATTCCTACGGGAACCGCCGCCTTCAACCTTCAACTACGTTTGGGACACCGCCTGCCGGCCACCTGCGCGGCGATTGCATTCGCAACCGTTCCGGCAAGCAGGCGCGACGGGAAACCGGCCGGTCGGACGGGCGGTTGCACCACTTCGAGGCATGTCGGTCGGCGCTGTTTTCCGGCGTCGGCGAGCCGATTCGCGTGCGGCAGCGCACCGACGGCATCGCGATTGCGGTCGGCGGCGCGCTTCGGTCAGATATCGAGCGGATCGACTTCGACACTCCAGCGCAACACGCCCTTCAGTTCGCGCAACCGCGGTTGCCATGCCGCGAGCACATGTTGCAACACCGCGCGTGAGGCACTTTCGACCAGCAGTTGCGCACGGTGCACATTGAACACCTTGACGATCGTCATCGGCACCGCGTCGTAGGCGGTCACGCGTTCGGCGCCCGGCAGCATCGCCAGTTCGGCGGCGGCGGCCTGCAGGAACGCGAGCGCGGCGTCGATGGTGCGCCCCTCGGCGCGCAGCAGCGCCTGATAGACGAACGGCGGCAGATGCGCGTCGCGCCGCTCGGCCAGCGTGGCGCTCGCAAAGCCCACGTAATCGTGGCGCGACAACGCGTGATAGAGCGCGTGGCGCGGGTAGCGCGACTGGATCAGCACCTCGCCCGGCAGCCCGGCGCGGCCCGCGCGGCCGCTGACCTGCATCAGCTGCGCGAACATGCGCTCGGTTGCGCGGAAGTCGGCCGAGAACAGCGCCGTATCGGCATTGAGCACGCCGACCAGCGACACGCGCCGGAAATCGTGGCCCTTCGCGATAATCTGCGTGCCGACCAGGATGTCTACCTCGCCCGCGTGCACCTCGGAAAACAGCGCCTGCGCGCTGCCCTTGCGGCGCGTGCTGTCGGCATCGATGCGCAGGATTCGCGCGCCGGGCACCGCCTCGGCCAGCGTCTCCTCGATGCGCTGCGTGCCGCGGCCGAGCGGCGCGACGTCGACGTTGCCGCACTCGGGGCACGCATGGGGGATCCGCGATTCCCAGCCGCAGTGGTGACAACGCAGCGCGCGTTCGGGCTTGTGCAGCACCACGTAGGCGCTGCAGCGCGGGCAGCCGGCCACCCAGCCGCAGGCGTCGCAAGCCAGCGCGGGCGCGTAGCCGCGGCGGTTCAGGAAGATCAAGCTTTGCTCGCCGCGTTCCAGGCGGCCCTTGAGCGCCGCGACGAGCGGCCCGGAAAGCCCGCCGATCGAGGCGCGCGCGCGCCGCCGTTCCTCTTCGAGATCGATCAGCTTGACGGTGGGCAGCACGGCGTCGGCCACGGCGCGGCGCGTGAGCGTGAGCCGCGTGTAGCGGCCCTGTTCGGCCTGCCACCAGCTTTCCAGCGACGGCGTGGCCGAACCTAGCACGACCGGAATGTCGAGCCGCTTGGCGCGCCAGACGGCCAGATCGCGCGCCGAATAACGCAAGCCTTCCTGCTGCTTGTAGGCCGGCTCGTGCTCCTCGTCCACCACGATCATCGCAATCTCGGGCAGCGAGGCCAGCACCGCGAGCCGCGTGCCGAGCACGATGCGCGCGCGACCGGTGTGCGCGGCGAGCCAGTGCCGCGCGCGTTCGCCCTCGGCCAGCCCGCTGTGCAGCGTGACGATCGCGCCGGGCGGCAGCACGGTCGCGAAGCGCGCGCGAAACGCCGCCTCGAACTGCGGCGTCAGATTGATTTCGGGGACCATCACCAGCGCCTGCGCGCCGGGCCGTGCGTCTAGCAGCGCGGCGAGCGCATGCAGATAGACCTCGGTCTTGCCGCTGCCGGTCACGCCGTGCAGCAGGAACGGCGCGAAGCCGCGCGCCGAGCGGATCGCCTCGAGCGCGTCGGTCTGCTCGGCGTTCAGCGCCGGGGGCACAGGCGCGGATACCCGGTTATCCACCGCTTGTCCGCCGGCGTCGGCCACCGAGATTTCGTCGCAGGCAGCCCAACCCGATTCGCACCAGGCGTCGAGCGTGGCCTGCGCCTTCGGATGCAGCGCGCGCAGCTCGGGCAGCGTCAGCGAGGCGTCGTCGAGCAGCGCCTGCGCGAGCCGGCGCAGCGCCGCGGCGCGCGCGGGCAGGGCATCCGGCAGCACCTCGCGACCGGCCGGCAGCAGGCGATAGCGGATCTCCGGCGCGAGCAGGCGGCCCCAGCGCGAAGCATCGCGCAGCGCCTGCGGCAGCGCCGGCAGCGCCACCTCGCCGCGCCCGCGTTGATAGTAATCGGCCGCGAACGCGACGAGATCGAGCCACGCGTCGGCCAGCGGCGGCAGCTCCGCGCACAGTTCGGCCACGTCGCGCAGGCGGTTCGCGGGCACCTCGGTGTGAGTGGCGACTTCGCAGACAAGCCCCACGGCCAGCCGCTTTCCGAACGGCACCTGCACCAGCATGCCGACCTGCGGCGGCACCGCGCCGCGGTAGCGGTAGTCGAACAGCGTCTGCAGCGGATGATCGAGCGCGACGCGCACGTAGAGATCCCCGCTCATCGGCCGCCCGGCGTGCCTGACGGCGCGATTGACGGCCGGCTCTCGGCCGGCGACGCGAAGTTAAAGTAAAACATCACTTTCGGCGCTAAGTTTCGGATTCTGATTAAGAATCAGCGGAAGCCTCCCCGCCATGTGGATAACTTTGTTGAGAACTCGATCTTGACTGTCCCAAACTGGCTTCTCCGCGTGCCGGACGCTGCTTTTCGGGGCATCGGACCGCCTGTCGCGGAGCCTTGTCCAGCAAGGCTGCTATCCGATTTTCAACGCAATAGCATGGGCATTTTGTGGATGGGGCGCTCTACCGCGCCGCCACGAGCAAAATGTGTATAAGTCAAGTCTTGACAAGCCGGGAAGTTCCGCTCGGCGGGCACCTGCCCCCCCGATTACGCCGGCGGGCGCGGCCGCCGCACGCTGCGACGCAGCATCGCGGCCTGCCGATCGAACCCCGATGACGCCGCCCCGAGGGCGGCGTTCAGCCCAGCGAACCGGCGCGCAGGGTGCGGCTATGACGATGCACTTCGTCCACCAGCTCCGCGACGCTTTCGGGCGGCGTGAACTGCGAAATGCCGTGGCCGAGGTTGAAGATATGGCCCGGATGGTTGCCGTAGCTGTCGAGCACCGCGCGGGCTTCCATGCGGATCGTCGCCGGCGGCGCGAACAGGATGGTCGGATCGAGGTTGCCTTGCAGCGCCACCGAGCGGTTCACGCGCTCGCGCGCGCGGTCGAGGTTGACCGTCCAGTCGAGGCCGACCGCGTCCACGCCGCTGGCCGCAATCTCCTCGAGCCACAGCCCGCCGCCCTTGGTGAAGGTGATGACCGGAATCTGTTCACCGTCGTGCTTGCGCTTGAGCTTGGCCACCACGCGGCGGATCGGATCGAGCGACAGGCGCTGGTAGGCGCCGTCGGCCAGCGCGCCGCCCCAGGTGTCGAAGATCATCACGGCCTGCGCGCCGGCTTCGATCTGCGCGTTCAGGTAGGCAGCCACCGCGTCGACGTTGACGTCAAGGATCTGCTTGATCAGGTCGGGCCGTGCATAGGCCATCGACTTCACGGTGCGGAAATCGTCCGAGCCGCCGCCTTCCACCATGTAGCAGGCGAGCGTCCACGGGCTGCCCGAGAAGCCGATCAGCGGCACGCGCTGGCGGCCCTGCGCATCGGTCAGCGCGCGGCGGATCTCGCGCACGGCGTCGGTCACATAGCCCAGCGTCGCGCCGATGTCGGGCACGGCGAGCTTGGCGACGTCGGCTTCGGTACGCACCGGATGCGCGAATTTCGGCCCTTCGTCGGCCAGGAATTCGAGGCCGAGGCCCATCGCATCGGGGATCGTCAGGATGTCGGAGAACAGGATCGCGGCGTCGAGCGGATAGCGTTCGAGCGGCTGCAGCGTCACCTCGGTGGCGTATTCCGGGTTCTTCGCGAGGCCAAGGAAGCTGCCGGCGCTCGCACGGGTCGCGTTGTACTCGGGCAGGTACCGACCGCCCTGGCGCATCAGCCAGATCGGCGTGTAGTCGGTCGGCTGGCGGCGCAGCGCGCGCAGGAAGGTGTCGTTGAGCAGGTTATGAGCCACGATATGAGCGACGAAGCGGGGGCAAACGGGCATTCTACCGGAGCCGCCCGCAGGCGGCGGCGCCCCGCTATCATCGGGCCCCATACGACACCCGTCGCAGGCGGTGCGCGCCGCACGCCGCCTCGCGCCGATTCCGGAGACAGATCGATGATTCCCGCCCGCCGCACGCACCCGCGCCGCCTTGCCGCCGTTTCCGCTTTCGCTCCTGTCGCCGCGCGTCTGGCTGCCTTCGCCACGTTTGCCGGCGGCGCGGCAGATGCGGCCACCGACGCCGCTTCCGACGCGCCGGCCCCGGCGGCGACCGCTCCGGCGTCGCGGCTCGACGCGGTGCTCGCGCGCGGCACGCTGCGCGTCTGCACCACGGGCGACTACCGGCCCTATACGTATTACCGGCCCGACGGCCTCTTCGAAGGCATCGACATCGACCTGGCCGAATCGCTCGCGCGCTCGCTCGGCGTGAAAACCACGTTCGTCAAGACGAGCTGGCGCACGCTGACCGACGATTTCGTCGCGCAGTGCGACATCGCGGTCGGCGGCATCTCCACCACGCTCGACCGCCAACGCCGCGCGTTCTTCACGCAGCCCACCGTCAAGGACGGCAAGACGCCGATCGTGCGCTGCGCCGACGCCGCGCGCTTCCAGCGCGTCGATCAGATCGATCAGCCCACCACGCGCGTGATCGTGAACCCGGGCGGCACCAACGAGCGCTTCGCGCGCCAATACCTGACGCACGCGCAATTGACCGTCTACCCGGACAACGTGATGATCTTCCGCCAGATCCTCGACGGCCACGCCGACGTAATGGCGACCGACGCGTCCGAAACGCTGCTCCAGCAGAAGCTCAACCCCGGCCTGTGCTCGGTGCACCCGGACCAGCCGTTCCAGTTCAGCGAGAAGGCCTACATGGTGCCGCGCGGCGACGTGGTGTTTCAGCAGTACGTCGATCAATGGCTGCACCTTGCCCACGAAACGGGCGAATTCCAGGCTGTGACCGACAGATGGCTGAAGTGAGCGCGCCGCCGCGCTCCATTTCCGTTCCTTACGAAGCGCGGCGAACGTAACGGCGCAGGCGGCGGTGGCTGCACTATGCCTTGCCCGCGGCGGCCGTGCCCTGGCGGCAAGACTTGCCATCGCCTTGCGACGTTCGCAAGCGCCGCCCCGAACCTGCCGCAAACCGGCAACCTGCTCGCCCGGCCACCCCGATTGCGCACCACAGCGATGCATTGGCCAATCGGCAGGATTGTTTCCCACCTAAAAATGAGGGATTATCCGTAGACACCAAATTACAGATTTGTTCAGTGCGGGAACGACTATTCAGCACCGCATGAAAAAACAAAATAATTATCAAACGGTTTCAGGAAAGACGGTAAAAATGACCCTGCCTTTAGCCTTTCGGAAGAGTAAAAATCCCGCACCTCCTTATTTGGCGGGAGTTACAACCTGATACACTTTGTTACCGCGTAGGCCCTCTAATTCGCCCACAATGGCTCTTACGGTTTTAACACGGATGTGGTCTTTCTTGTGCGGCGTGTGAGTGGATACGATGCGCAATGAATAGATCGTCGGTTTCACGCCGAATCCCTTCTTAGGGGCATCCTTGTTGGAATCGTGATCGGCACATGCCGATTGCTTCCACCTTTGGTCTCCTCGCGCTAACCCCGTAGCGTGTGGTTTTTAGCGGGCTCATAAGCCCGCTTTTTTTCGGTGCGCCGAGCATGCGCAACAGCTTGGGGGGGGCGTTGTTGCATAAATCGAGTGTGAGGATGCAATAGCATCGACGGGCATAATTTCAGGCGATACGAACGGATTTGCGGACGAGCGAGGCCCGCCATACGGTTGATGACGCCGACGCGAACGGAGACCTCGGTCGCCTGCGAGTCGATGTGACGCGCCCAGAGACAGTTGCCGGTGAGGGTCTTGAACCGATACATCGCATTCTCGGCAAGCGATCGCCGGTGGTAGCCACTGTCTTGCTTACATTCTCGACGACCGTCACGGGCAATTGCATCAACCGCGCCATTACGCCACGCCGCACCGGGCATATCCGCTGGCCAATGAGCGGCACCCTCGCGTGGCGGAATCGAAGGAATAGCACTGCGTGCAG
>WNEB01000094.1 GCA_009914575.1 Burkholderia gladioli | reverse complement strand
CTCGAGCATCGGCAGCAGCAACTGGGCTTGCTCGGCAAGGCCCGCGCGCAGCGCTTCGTGCTCTTGTTTACCAACAACACGACACTCAGCATCAGCACGACGGTTCGGTTTCTTGGTAGGCTTCATTTCGGCGGTTCTCCTATTCGGGAGGTTGGTCCTGGAAACCCGATTCTCTCGGATTCCTACGGGAACCGCCGCCTTCAACCTTCAACTACGTTTGGGACACCGCCGCCCTGTTGGATCAGCTCGTCGAGCACGCTCTTCGTTTCTGCTTTACTGCTGGTCGCTTCTTTCGTAGTCTTCTTCATGGTGGCTGGTTTCCGGATCACTCAGGGTTCGCTGGTTGTGCTCACGACAAGCAACATTCTCAGCTAAACCGCCACCGCCTTTTCAAATTCCCGTCGCGACCGCCGTACACCAGATTCGACAATAGCTCCCGATCAACCGATCAACCGATCCGGCCGCCATTCGATTCGGCGATGCGCCCCGCCCTCGCGGCTCGCGCCATGGTCCGCCCCGCCCGCCTCGGGCGCGCGATTCGCGCCGATGCCCGGCACGAACAACAGCACCTCGCCCGCATGCAGCAACGGCACGTCGCGTTGCCAGGCCGGCACGCCACGCTCCTGGAACAGGTTCTTCAAGGTCCGCGACGGGCCGGCGGCCGAGGTGCGCAACCGTTCGCCGTCGCTGCGCGCCAGCACGACGAGCGGCGCGGCGCTCAGCTGTGCCTCGGTCACGGTGTCGCCGTCGAGCGCCTCGTCTGCCTCGATGGGCCGGAACACGAAGCTGCCGCGCCAGGCCGGCAGATGCCAGACTTCCTGCCCGCGCCAGTCGAGGCGGGCGGCGGGCCGTGCACGCGCGGTGCCGTCGTCGGCCGGATCGGCGCTGTCGCCGGCTTCCCAGTACACGTCGCCGCGATACAGGCGCAGGCATTGCCCCGCATGATCGATGCGCAACGCATGCGACACCTGCGTGGCGCGCAACTGCTTGATCATCTCGGCCAGGCGCGCGGCCGAGGCGCCGGGCAGGCCCAGCGTGCGCATCCAGTGGCGCAGCAGGTTCGCGCCGCGTTCGTCGTCGAGCGCCAGCAGGCGCTCGCGCGACAGCACGCGGCGGTCGTCGTCGCCCTCGCGCCCCACGTGCTCCAGATCGCCGGCCGCGAGCACGTCGAGCAACCGCTGCGCGGCGGCGGCATGCTGCGCCGTGCGCGACAGCGCATCGCGAAACCCGGGGAAATGCACCGACAGCGCGGGCAGCACCTCCAGGCGCAGCGCATTGCGCGCATACCGCGTGTCGGCGTTCGATTCGTCGTCGATCCAGCGCAGCGCGCGCGATTCGGCATAGCGCTCGAGTTGCGCGCGCAACAAATGCAGCAGCGGCCGCACGCGCACGATGCGCGCGTCGGCCGGCAGATAGCTCGGCGCCATCGCGGCCATGCCGGCCAGCCCGGCACCGCGCAGCAATTGCAGCAGCACGGTTTCGGCCTGATCGTCGGCATGCTGGGCGAGCCACAGCGCCTGCACGTCGTGCTGCTCGCCGAGCGCATCGAGCGCGCGATAGCGCACCTCGCGCGCGCTGGCCTCGACGCCCAGCCCCGTCTCGTGCGGTACCTCGACGCGCTGCGCGGCAAAGCGCACGCCGAGCGCCGCGACCGTGGCCTCGGCGTGGGCCAGCCATGCATCGGCGTTGCCGCTCAGGCCGTGATGAACATGGAACGCGAAGCAGCGCGCGGCGCCCGCCACGCGCACCGCCGCATCGAGCAGCACGGTGGAATCGAGCCCGCCGCTGTAGGCGATGCCGATCGTCGCGTCGTCGGGCAGGCGGCCCAAAGCAACGCGGACCGCGTCGAGCACGACGCGGTCCGCGGAGAGGGCTTTCGGTGGAATCATCGGCAACACGCGCGCGTCGCGACGCGCCAGGCTCACAGGCCCGGCGTGGTTTCCTTGAACTTGCCGTAGCTGAGCAGGCGTTCCATGCGGCGCTCGCGCAGCGCATCGACGCCCATGCCCTGGAACTGGCGCAGCGTGTCGGCGAGAGCACGGCGCAGCAGCGCGGCCATGCCCTTCGGATCGCGATGCGCGCCGCCGAGCGGCTCGTTGACGATCTTGTCGATCAGGCCCAGCGCCTTCAGGCGATGCGCGGTCAGGCCCAGTGCTTCCGCCGCCTCGGGCGCCTTCGCCGCGCTCTTCCAGAGGATCGACGCGCAGCCTTCCGGCGAGATAACCGAATAGGTGGAGAACTGCAGCATCAGCACGGTGTCGGCCACGGCGATCGCGAGCGCGCCGCCCGAGCCGCCTTCGCCGATCACGGTGGTGATGATCGGCGTCTTGAGCTCGGCCATCACATAGAGGTTGCGACCGATCGCTTCCGACTGGCTGCGCTCCTCGGCGCCGATGCCCGGATACGCGCCCGGCGTATCGACGAACGTGAACAGCGGCAGGCCGAACTTCTCAGCCAGGCGCATCAGGCGCTCGGCCTTGCGATAGCCTTCCGGACGGGGCATGCCGAAGTTGCGCGCCGCGCGTTCCTTCGTGTCGCGCCCCTTCTGATGGCCGATCACCATGCACGGGGTGCCGCTGAAACGCGCCAGACCGCCGATGATCGACTGGTCGTCGGCAAACGCGCGGTCGCCGTGCAGTTCATGGAAATCGGTAAACAGCTCGTTCAAGTAATCGAGCGTGTACGGGCGCTGCGGATGACGCGCGATCTGCGAAACCTGCCACGGCGACAGGTTCGCGTAAAGATCCTTCGTCAACTGCTGGCTCTTCTTCGACAGACGCTCGATCTCTTCCGAAATATCGACGGCCGAATCGTCCTGCACAAAACGCAGTTCTTCGATCTTGCCTTCAAGTTCGGCGATCGGCTGTTCGAAATCCAGAAACGTGGTCTTCATGTTTGAGAATCCTTGGTCGTGCGGCAGCGCGTATTCTAACCGCGCTCGCTCGCATCAAAATCGGGCCAAAACTATCGGCCCAACCTTGGCAATAGTCAGTTCGGGTCAGGCGTCGCCGGCGGCCGTGTCCAGGCTGCGCCACATGTACCAGGTTGCGACAGTACGCCACGGCTCCCAGTTGGCCGCCACCTCGCGGGCCTCGCTGCGCGTGACCGGCTCGCCGCTGAAGTAGTTGACGCTGATCGCGCGGATCAGGCCCGGATCGTCGAGCGGCAGCACGTCGGGCCGCGACAGGTTGAAGATCAGGAACATCTCGGCCGTCCAGCGACCGATGCCGCGAATCTGCGTGAGCTCGGCGATCACGGCCTCGTCTTCCATCGAGGTCCATTTGTCGACATGCAGCGCGCCGGACACGAAGTGCTGGGCCAGATCGATGATGTACTCGGACTTGCGCTTGGACAGGCCGCAGGCACCGAGCTTGTCGAGGCCGAGCCGGATCACCTGCTGCGGCGAGAGCTTCTGGCAGGCCGCTTCGATCGCAGCCCACACGGCCTGCGCCGACGCCACCGAGATCTGCTGGCCCACCACCGAGCGCGCAAGCGTGACGAACGGATCGCCGCGCTTGACGAGATGGGCCGGGCCGAATTTCGGAATCAGCTTCTTGAGGATGCGGTCGCGCTTGACGAGATCGGCGCAGGCCTTGTCCCAATAGGGCGGACGCACCACCACCTCGACGTCGGCATGCGCCGTCACGTCGGCCTCGGCCGGCACTTCGCGGCGCTCGTCGGGCGCGGCCTTCGCCGCGGCGCGCGAGAGCGGCGCATGCGCGGCGCCGTTGGCGGCCTCCGCGCGCGGGCCGACCGCGCGCTTGGCGGCGACGACCTTCCCGGCCGGCGCGCGCCTGGCCGTCGGCGACGCTTTCGCCGTGCGTGCCGCGCCCTTCGCCGGCACTTTCCTGCCCGTTGCCATCTTGCCTCCTGCCTGGCGGGTCAGCGGAACGGACGACGCGCGATCAAACGCGACGCCATTCGGTCAACCCGCCCGGTTTGTCTTCAAGCGCGACGCCGGCTTCGAGCAGTTGCGCCCGGATCCGGTCCGCTTCGGCATAGTTCTTCGCCTGCTTCGCCGCGGTGCGCGCGGCGATCTGCGCCTCGACCGCCTCGGCGTCCAGCGCATCGTCGGCGGCGCCCGCAGCCTGCTGCAGATAGGCGCGCGGCGCGCGGTCGAGCAGGCCCAACCGCGCACCGAGCTGCTTGAGCTGACGCGCGAGCGACGGCGAACCCGTGCGGTTCACTTCGCCCGCCAGTTCGAACAGCACCGACACGGCCAGCGCCGTGTTGAAGTCGTCGTTCATCGCGGCGGCGAAGCGCTGCGCATGCGGCTCGTCGCGATCGAGCGGCTCGGCATCGGGCGTCACGTCCTTCAGCGCGGTATACAAGCGCGTCAGCCCGGCGCGCGCATCGTCGAGCGACGCATCGCTGTAATTGAGCGGCGAGCGGTAATGGGTGCGTACGATGAAGAAGCGCATCACCTCGGAATCGTACTTCGCGAGCACTTCGCGGATCGTGAAGAAGTTGCCGAGCGATTTCGACATCTTCTCGCTGTCGACCTGCACGAAGCCGTTGTGCATCCAGTAGTTGACGAAGGTCGAGCCGGTGGCGCCCTCGCTCTGGGCGATCTCGTTCTCGTGGTGCGGGAACTGCAGATCCTGGCCGCCGCCGTGGATGTCGAAGTGATCGCCGAGCAGCGTGCAGCCCATCGCCGAACACTCGATATGCCAGCCCGGCCGACCGCGCCCGTACTTCGAATCCCAGCTCGTGTCGGCCGGCTGTTCGGGCTTGGCGCTTTTCCACATCACGAAATCGAGCGGATCCTGCTTGGCGTCGTTCGCGGCGACGCGCTCGCCGGCGCGCAGGTCGTCGAGCGACTTGCCCGACAGGCGGCCGTAGTTGGCGAACTTGCGCACCGCGTAATTGACGTCGCCGTCCTTCGCCTGATAGGCGTAGCCGTTCGCCTCGAGCTTCTCGATCATGCCGAGCATCTGCGGAATGAAATGCGTCGCGCGCGGCTCGTGCTCGGGCCGCTCGACGCCGAGCGCATCGAGATCCTCGTGCATCGCGGCGATGAAGCGCGACGTGAGCGAGGTGATCGTCTCGCGGTTCTCGACCGCACGGCGAATGATCTTGTCGTCGATGTCGGTGATGTTGCGCACGTACGTCACGCGATAGCCGAGGTCGCGCAGCCAGCGCTGCACCACGTCGAACACGACCATCATGCGCGCATGCCCGACGTGACAGTAGTCGTATACGGTGATGCCGCAAACGTACATCCGTACTTCGCCAGGATGCCTGGGCGCGAAGACTTGCTTGTCACGCGCGAGCGTGTTGTAGATGCGCAGAGATTCCATAGAGATGAAACGAGAGCCGATGGGTGCCGCCCTGGCGACGGGCGCTTGCAAGAGATTCCGCTTGAAGCGCCTGCCGCGGGCCGACTCGACTCGCCGCGCAACGGCGGCGCCGATCGGACGGCTGGCGAAGCGATAACGACCGCGAGAGGCAAAAGACAGTCCGCGGCTCGCCGGAACGCGCGGACGATTTGCTAGAATGGCTCGGAGTATAACATTGCGTTTAAGCCTATGAAATCTTCCCGCGGCCGCGCGCCGAGCGCTGCGACCCTCGTTGCGACCGCCGTACTCGGTGCGGCGCTGGCATTCCCGGCCTTTGCCCAGAAGGCTCCCGCCACCGCCGACGGCACGCCGGAAATCGACGCGTCGATCACCAGCCGCAACTGGTCGGCGGCACTGTCGCAGCTCGACGCGCGGATCGCGTCGAACCCGCGCGACGTGCAGGCGCAGTTCAAGCGCGGCACCGTGCTCGCGCGGCTGAACCGGGACGACGAGGCGATCCAGCAGTTCACCGCCATCACCCAGGCCTCCCCCGAACTGCCCGAGCCGTACAACAATCTCGCCGCGCTGTACGCCAAGCATGGCCGCTACGACGAGGCGCGCGCCGCGCTCGTCACCGCGACCCAGGCGAACCCCGATTACGGCGTCGCCTACGAGAATCTCGGCGACCTGTACCTGCGGCTCGCGACCGAATCGTACAAGCGCGCGCAGAAGCTCGGCCACACCAGCGGCCCGACCGCGCAGCGCCTGGCCGACATCGAGCGGATCGTCTCGCCCGCGCCGGCCTCCGCCGCCGCGCCGTCCGCGGCGAGCCGCACGAACGCGCTGTCGAACGCGGCCTCCGCGAATGTGTCCACCACCACGCTGCCGCTGTCGCCGAGCTTCCAGTTCGGCGTGAACGGCGCGACGCTGGCGGCGCCGCCTTACCTCGCGCCGTCGAACTAACGCCGCATCGCCACGCGTCTTTTACCCATCATCGGCGTTGTTGCATAAATCGAGCGAGATCCGTTGACGTTTACGCGCAACGGTCGCGGGGCCAGCCTCCTATCAAGTCAGATTCCAGAGTAACTGCCTAATTTTTGACAAGAAAATGCGCAAGGACATACAC
>WNEB01000093.1 GCA_009914575.1 Burkholderia gladioli | reverse complement strand
GATTTGGGCGTATCCGCCTGCGCCAGATTGAGGCGGAGTCGATCGCAAGCGTCGAGCCGTTCGTGCGCGAGGTCGTCGAACCCGGGAGCGTGCTGCGCACCGACGGTGCGGCGATTTACCGGGCGTTGCGTGAAGGCTATGTGCATGAGCCCACGGCGCTCAACTCGCAGATGCCTGACGGGATCCCTGCGCACATCCCGCTACCCGGGTGCATCGCGTGGCGTCCCTGCTCAAGCGCTGGCTACTCGGCACCCATCAAGGGGCTGTCAAGCCTGTCCAACTCGAGCACTATCTCGATGAATTCGTTTTTCGCTTCAATCGGCGAGCCTCCAGCTCCCGCGGCTTGCTCTTCTACCGGTTGCTGCAACAGGCTGTCCAGACCGAGGCGGTGACGTACCGTCAGATCGCGAAACATGATCAGCAGCCATCGTAATTTCCACATTGCAAAAAATTGGCGCTAAAGTGGATAGCCCTTATTTTTATACAGTAGTTCGGGAATTTCAAGCGTTACTTGAACTTCGTCGCTATGACGCCGATTCCGGCGCGATCGAAGGACGCTCGAACGACGGTTTCCATGCCTCAACCGTCCGCCTGGTGGTCTTTACCACTTTTGCTTTTTAAAAAATCAGGAACGATTATTTTTAATGATGAAAGCTGTTCGCTAGACTGGCCCGACATTGCAAAAAACGACCCACGAACCTTTGGAGATCACCGGGATGGTCAAGCGCAACACGGGGCTGGCAGGCGGCGTCCGCCGTCTTATCGCAACACTGCCGGTCGGCCCGACGGCGTTGGGCGGGGCCACTCACGCACTGGCGGACACGACGTTGCTGAACGTCTCCTACGATCCGACCCGCGAGCTGTATCAGGACGTCAATGCCGCGTTCGGCAAGGAATGGAAGGCCAAGGCGGGCGAGACCGTCACGTTCAAGCAGTCGCACGGCGGCTCGGGCGCGCAGGCGCGCTCGGTGCTCGACGGCCTGTAGGCCGACGTGGTGACGCTGGCGCTGGCCTGGGACATCGACGCGCTGGCGAACAAGGGGATCGTGGTGAAGGACTGGCAGAAACGCCTGCCCAACAACGCCTCGCCGTACACCTCAACCATCGTGTTCCTGGTTCGCAAGGGCAATCCGAAGGGCATCAAGGATTGGGACGACCTGGTGAAGCCGGGCGTGTCGATCATCACGCCGAACCCGAAGACCTCGGGCGGCGCGCGCTGGAACTACCTCGCGGCCTGGACCTACGCGCTGCACAAGCCGGGCGGCAACGAGCAGACGGCCAAGGAATTCGTCACGAAGCTGTACAAGAACGCGGGCGTGCTCGATTCGGGCGCGCGCGGCGCGACCACGAGCTTCGGCAGCGCGACATCGGCGACGTGCTGATCGCCTGGGAAAACGAGGCCTTCCTGTCGCTGAAGGAATTCGGTCCGGACAAGTTCCAGATCGTCGTGCCGTCGGTCAGCATCCTGGCCGAGCCGCCGGTGGTGGTGGTGGTGGACAAGGTCGTCGACAAGAAGGGCGACCGCAAGCTGGCCGAAGCCTATCTGAACTTCCTGTACAGCAAGGAAGGCCAGGAAATCTCGGCGCGCAACTTCTACCGCCCGCGTTCGAAGGACGTGCCGGTCGGCCTGACCAAGCAGTTTCCGAAGCTGAAGCTGTACACGGTGGACGACACGTTCGGCGGCTGGACCAACGCACAGAAGACGCACTTCGCCGACGGCGGCGTGTTCGACTCGATCTACAAACCGCAGTAAGGCGTCCTGCGCGCAGCTGGAAGCTGGCGGCGCGATCCCGAGGGGCGCGCCGCCAGAGCAGGACACGAGGCGGCGCGGCAACACGGCACGCACCGCCCGATATAACGCAGCACCCAGCGCGACTGCCCGAATATGTCCCGGCGGTCGCGTCTCCCAAGTCAACCTAGGAAGCGCTTTCGCATGACGACGTACACCTTCCGCAAGCCGAGCGCATTGCCCGGCTTCGGCGTGACGCTCGGGATCACGGTGGCCTATTTGAGCCTCGTGGTGCTGATACCGCTCGCCTCCACCTTTCTGAAAACCGCCACGCTGACCTGGGACCAGTTCGTCGCGGCGACCACCTCGGCGCGCGTGGTGGCGTCCTATCGCCTCACGTTCCTCGCGGCGCTCGGCGGCGCGCTCATCAACGCCGTATTCGGCTTCCTGGTCGCCTGGGTGCTGGTGCGGTATTCGTTTCCGCTGAAACGGCTGGTCGATGCGATCGTCGACCTGCCGTTCGCATTGCCCACCTCGGTGGCCGGCATCTCGCTGGCCGCCGTGTATGCGCAGAACGGCTGGGTCGTCGGGCAATACCTGGCGCCGCTCGGCATCAAGGTGGCGTTTACGCCGCTCGGCGTGCTGGTCGCGCTGACCTTCATCGGCCTGCTGTTCGTGGTGCGCACGGTGCAGCCGGTGCTCGAGGATTTCGAGCGCGAGCAGGAAGAGGCCGCGGCCTGCCTCGACGCGTCGCGCTGGCTGACGTTCCGCCGCGTGGTGCTGCCGGCACTGCTGACCGGCTTCGCGCTCGCGTTCGCGCGCGCTCGGCGAATACGGCTCGGTGATCTTCATCGCCGGCAACGTGCCGATGAAATCCGAAATCACGTCGCTGCTGATCATCACCAAGCTCGAACAGTACGACTACGCCGGCGCGACCGCGCTGGCCGTGGTGATGCTGGTGGTGTCGTTCGTGATGCTGTTCCTGATCAACACGCTGCAATGGGCCCTGCAACGCCGCACGAGCCGCGGCGCGAGCGGCCCGGCGCCGGCTGCAACCGTGGCCTCGTCCGCCGCGGTCGGAGGTGCGCAATGAGCCGCCAGACCAATCCGGGCTCCGCGCTGGCCGCGGGCAATGTCGCGCCGCGCGCCAAGGCCGCGCGCCGGCACGCTCCGGTCAGCGAGTCGCGCATCACGCGCTGGGTGCTGACGGGCATCGCGCTGCTGTTCCTGGCCGGCTTCCTGGTGGTGCCGCTCGCCGCGGTGTTCGCGCAGGCGCTGGCCAAGGGCATCGGCTTCTACTTCGAATCGCTGGCCGATCCGGACGCCTGGTCGGCGATCGTTCTGACGGTGACGGTGGCCGCGATCGCGGTGCCGCTGAACCTCGTGTTCGGCGTGTGCGCGTCGTGGGCGATCGCCAAGTTCGAGTTCCGCGGCAAGGCGTTCCTGACCACGCTGATCGACCTGCCGTTCTCGGTGTCGCCGGTGATCTCGGGCCTGGTGTACGTGTTGATGTTCGGCGCGCAGGGCTGGCTCGGGCCGTGGCTCGAAGCGCACGACATCCAGATCATCTTCGCGGTGCCGGGCATCGTGATGGCGACCATCTTCGTGACGTTCCCGTTCGTCGCGCGCGAGCTGATTCCGCTGATGCAGGCGCAGGGCAACGACGAGGAAGAGGCCGCGCGCGTGCTGGGCGCGTCGGGCTGGCAGATCTTCTGCCGCGTGACGCTGCCGAACGTGCGCTGGGGCCTGCTGTACGGCGTGATCCTGTGCAACGCGCGGGCGATGGGCGAATTCGGCGCAGTGTCGATGGTGTCGGGCCATATCCGCGGCCAGACCGACACGATGCCGCTGCACGTCGAGATTCTCTACAACGAATACAACTTTTCGGTCGCGTTCGCGGCGGCATCGGTGCTGGCGCTGCTCGCGCTCGTGACGCTGGCGCTCAAGCTGCTCGCCGAACGCCGGATCCGGATGTCGGCCGAACTCGCGAACGCGCGCGCCGCCGCCGCATCGCACTCCTGAAGGGGCACACGAAATGGGTATCACCGTACGCAATCTGCACAAGCAATTCGGCGACTTCACGGCGCTCGACGACGTCTCGCTCGATTTCCCGCCCGGCGAACTGGTGGCGCTGCTCGGGCCGTCCGGCTGCGGCAAGACCACGCTGCTGCGCGTGATCGCGGGCCTCGAGCACGCGGACGCCGGCCAGGTCGTGCTGCAGGGCCAGGACGTGGCCGACGTCGGCGCGCGCGAGCGCCAGGTCGGCTTCGTGTTCCAGCATTACGCGCTGTTCCGTCACATGACGGTGTTCGAGAACGTGGCGTTCGGCCTGCGCGTGAAGCCGCGCAACGAGCGTCCGTCCGAGGCCGTGATCCGCGAGAAGGTGCACGAGCTGCTCAAGCTCGTGCAGCTCGACTGGCTCGCGCCGCGCTACCCGTCCGAGCTGTCGGGCGGCCAGCGCCAGCGCATCGCGCTGGCCCGCGCGCTGGCCGTGGAGCCGAAGGTGCTGCTGCTCGACGAGCCGTTCGGCGCGCTCGACGCGAAGGTCCGCAAGGAACTGCGCAGCTGGCTGGGCCGCCTGCACGACGATCTGCACATCTCGACGATCTTCGTCACGCACGATCAGGAAGAGGCGCTCGAAGTGGCCGACCGGATCGTGGTGCTGAACCGCGGCCACGTCGAACAGGTCGGCAGCCCGCAGGATGTGTACGATCATCCGCAAAGCGCGTTCGTCTACGAATTCCTCGGCGCGGCCAACAAGCTCGACGGCACCGTGCACGGCGACGGCTTCGTGGCCGACGGCGCGGCCGGCCCGATCGCGGTGGACGCCGATTTCGCGGGCCGTGCGCACGCCTACGTGCGGTCGCACGACCTGCAGATCGTCGGGCGCGCCGATGCGCGCTCGGACGGCATCGCCGTGGACGTGCGGCGCGTCGTGCCGCTCGGCGGCGCGGTGCGCATCGAGCTCGAACCGCGCTCGGGCGGCTCGCTGCTCGAGGCTGAACTCGATCGAGACCGCCTGGCGCGCGCTGGCGCTCGGCGTCGGCGACGGCGCGCTGGCGGTGCCGCGCCACGCGCGCGTGTTCCCGGCTCGCTGAGCCGGCGCTCGCGTCGACCGCGGCAAGGCGGTCGAACCTGAGCCGCCGTTTGGCTTTTCATCGATAACGACAACGCCCATGAGAGGCTGACCCATGAATTTCCAGCAATTGCGCTTCGTCCGGGAAGCGGTACGCCAGAACATGAACCTGACTGAGGTGGCGAACGTGCTGTACACGTCGCAATCGGGCGTCTCCAAGCAGATCAAGGATCTCGAGGACGAACTCGGCGTGGACATCTTCATCCGCCGCGGCAAGCGCCTGACCGGCCTCACCGAGCCGGGCAAGGAGGTGCATCAGCTGATCGAGCGCATGCTGCTCGACGCCGAGAACCTGCGCCGCGTGGCGCGCCAGTACGCCGATCAGGACAGCGGCCACCTGGTGGTGGCGACCACCCACACGCAGGCGCGCTACGCGCTGCCGAAGGTGATCCGCCAGTTCACCGACGTGTTCCCGAAGGTGCATCTGGCGCTGCGCCAGGGCAGCCCGCAGCAGATCGCGCAGATGATCCTGAGCGGCGAGGCCGACATCGGCATCTCGACCGAGGCGCTCGACCGCTATCCGGACATCGTGACGTTCCCGTGCTATTCGTGGCACCACATCGTGGTGGTGCCGAAGGATCACCCGCTGGTGGGCCGCGCGAACCTGACGCTGGAAGAGATCGCCGAATATCCGATCATCACCTACGACCAGGATTTCACGGGCCGCTCGCACATCGACCAGGCGTTCGCGAAGGCCGGCGCCGTGCCCGACGTGGTGCTGACCGCGATCGACGCGGACGTGATCAAGACCTACGTCGAGCTGGGCATGGGCATCGGCGTGGTGGCGGCGATGGCTTACGATGCGCAACGCGACATCAACCTCGTCGCGCTCGACACCGAGCACCTGTTCGAGGCCAGCACCACGCGCGTGGGCCTGCGCAAGGGCGCGTTCCTGCGCTCGTACGCCTACAAGCTGCTGGAAATGTTCGCGCCGCACCTGACCGAGGCCGAGGTCGCCGCGCAACTGAAGGAAACCGCCGTCTGATCGCGCCGGTCGGCCCAGCCCGGGTTCGGTCGCCACGCACGTCGACCCAGCCGCCGCGCCGTCTTCGCGACCGCCCGGCGGTTTGTTTTTGCTGCGCGGCATACGATGCACGCTTCCCGGAATCAGGGCAAAACCTTGTTGCGCGACGTTGGGCGAACGTCCAGCATAGGCGCTTCCCGGTACCAACAAAAAAGGAACGGGAGGCGTGCATCGCATGTTTCCGGTCAGGCAATCGAAAGGCCCACCGATGCCGACGTCCTCGTTCCCGTCGCTGCAGGGAGTTGTTGCATAAATCGAGTGTGAGGATGAAATAGCATCGACGGGCATAATTTCAGGCGATACGAACGGATTGCGGACGAGCGAGGTCCGCCATACGGTTGATGACGCCGACGCGAACGGAGACCTCGGTCGCCTGCGAGTCGATGTGCCGCGCCCAGAGACAGTTGCCGGTGAGGGTCTTGAACCGATACATCGCATTCTCGGCAAGCGATCGCCGGTGGTAGCCACTGTCTTGCTTCCATTCTCGACGACCGTCACGGGCAATTGCATCAACCGCGCCAT
>WNEB01000092.1 GCA_009914575.1 Burkholderia gladioli | reverse complement strand
TGTCCTTGCGCATTTTCTTGTCAAAAATTAGGCAGTTACTCTGGAATCTGACTTGATAGGAGGCTGGCCCCGCGACCGTTGCGCGTAAACGTCAACGGATCTCGCTCGATTTATGCAACAACGCCGCTCACGCCGGAGCGCGCGGCGAGCAGATCGGCGGGCGCCGGGCCGTGACCCAGCGCATCGAGAACGGCGAGCGCAGCGGGCGGCAGCGATGCGGGCCGGGAGGCCGCATCGGGCGCCGTGGCGGCAACAGGCTGTGCACGCCGGCGTGATGCGGGCTCGGGCGGCTGCGCCGCGGCGTCGCTCGCCACCGCGATCCCGAACTCCTCCAGCACGTCGGCCGGCGTTTCGACGAGCTTCGCGCCGTCGCGGATCAGCGCACGGCAACCGCGCGACAGCGGTGCGTGGATCGAACCCGGCATCGCGAACACGTCGCGCCCCATTTCGTTGGCCACGCGCGCCGTGATCAGCGAGCCGGCGCGCGGCGCGGCTTCCACCACCAGCACGCCGTCGCAGAGCGCGGCGATCAGCCGGTTGCGCTGCGGGAAGTTCGCGGCGCGCGCGGGCGTGCCGAGCGGCCATTCGGACAGCAGCGCACCGTGTTCGACGATCTCGTGCGCCAACGCGTGATGCGCGACCGGATAGACGAGATCGAGCCCCGTGCCGACCACGGCGACCGTGCCGGCCGCGCCGCCCAGTGCGCCGCGATGCGCGGCGGCATCGATGCCGCGCGCGAGGCCAGACACCACGACCAGCCCCGCGTCGGCCAGCGCCCGCGCGAAGTGGACGGCGTCGATGCGCCCCTGCGGCGTGGCGAGCCGGCTGCCGACGATCGCCACACTGCGCCGGTGCAACCGCGCGGGATCATCGCCCTTTACATATAGCAGCGGCGGCGTATCGTAGAGCGTGGCGAGCCGCGGCGGATAGGCCGGATCGTGGCGCGTGATCACGTGCCCGCCCGAGCGGGCCAGCCAGTCGAGCACGGCATCGAGCGCTGCGGCCTCGCCGGCAATCGCCGCCAACGCGGCATGCTCGGCGCCGAACAACGCATCGATCGAATCGAACGCACGCAGCAACGCCTCGCCGGCAGCCGCGGTCAGGCCCGGTGCGGACGCCAGATGCAGCCATGCGCCCAGGGTTCGGCGGTCAAGCTGTACGGGGCTCACGGGCGCCGCCCGAGCCATGGCCAGCGATGCGCAGGCCACCATGCTAAAATTTTCGCCATCCGAAATACACAAAGCGATCGCGCGCACCCGCCCGCGGCGTTGGGCTGCGCGATGCATTCCGCGCGACTCGGGGCCTCATCTTCCGGGTATCGCGACGGCCCGGCCAGTCGGCTGAATGGCCGGGCCGCCCGCCCCAACCGCTTTTCGAACCGAACATCATGGCGCTTCTGAACATCCTGCATTACCCCGACAAACGGCTGCACAAGGTGGCCAAGCCGGTCGCCGAGGTCAACGACCGCATCCGCCGCCTCGTCGACGACATGGCCGAAACCATGTACGACGCCCCCGGCATCGGCCTGGCGGCCACCCAGGTCGACGTGCACGAGCGCGTGATCGTGATCGACACCTCCGAAGACAAGAACGCGCTGCAGGTCTTCATCAATCCCGAAATCGTCTGGTCGAGCGACGGCAAGCAGGTCTACGAGGAAGGCTGCCTGTCGGTGCCGGGCGTCTACGACGAAGTGGAGCGGCCCGAGCACGTGCGCGTGCGCGCGCTCGACCGCGACGGCAACGCGTTCGAACTCGAATGCGAAGGCCTGCTGGCCGTCTGCATCCAGCACGAGATGGATCACCTGCTGGGCCGCGTGTTCGTGCAATACCTGTCGCCGCTCAAGCAGACCCGCATCAAGTCGAAGACGAAGAAACTCGAACGCGAGATGTGACGCGCGTGACGGACCGATCCCCCATGACTCATTCGTTGCGCGTCATCTTCGCCGGCACGCCGGAATTCGCCGCGGCGGCGCTCGCCGCGATCCACGAGGCCGGGTTCCCGGTGCCGCTGGTGCTGACCCAGCCCGACCGACCGGTCGGCCGCGGCATGAAGCTGCAGGCCAGCGCGGTCAAGCGCTATGCGCTCGAGCACGGCCTGCCCGTCGCGCAGCCGCCGTCGCTGCGCCGCACCGGCAAGTTCCCGGCCGAGGCCGCCAGCGCGATCGACACGCTGAACGCCACGCCGCACGACGTGATGGTGGTGGCCGCCTACGGGCTGCTGCTGCCGCAGGAAGTGCTCGATATTCCGCGCCACGGCTGCATCAACATCCACGCATCGCTGCTGCCGCGCTGGCGCGGCGCCGCGCCGATCCACCGCGCGATCGAATCGGGCGACGCCGAAACCGGCGTCACGCTGATGCAGATGGATGCCGGGCTCGATACCGGCGCGATGCTGTCCGAGGCGCGCACGGCGATCGCCGCGGGCGACACCACCGCCTCGCTGCACGACACGCTCGCCGCGCTCGGCGCAAAGCTGATCGTCGAGGCGCTCGTGCAGCTCGAACGCGACGGCGCGCTCGCGTCGACGCCGCAGCCGACCGACGGCATCACCTACGCCGAAAAGATCGGCAAGCACGAGGCGGCGCTCGACTGGCGCGAGCCGGCCGAGACGCTGGCACGGCGGATTCGCGCGTTCGACCCGTTCCCGGGCGGCGCGGGCACGCTCGACGGCACGGTGCTCAAGCTGTGGGCGGCCGAGGCTGTCGAGGCGCGCGGCGCGGCCGAGCCGGGCACGATTGTCGAAGCGGGCGCCGATGGCGTCGTGATCGCCTGCGGCGGCGCGTTGCGCGTCACGCAGTTGCAGAAGCCGGGCGGCAAGCGCCTGCCCGCGCGCGAGTTCCTGGCCGGCGCGCCGTTCGCGGTCGGCCAGCGTTTCGCGCTGCCCGACGCGGACTGAGCCGCCGCATCGGGCGCGCAGCCGGCGGTGGCGTGCCGTCTCGAAATTGAGACGGATCCGACACCACGCCGTTTTGCGCGTTTCGGTGCGGTTTCGCACCGATTTTTCGCGGTTTTTCGGGGTTTGCCGGTCGATCGGAAGCGATCGCCGGCCAGGCGCGGCGACGCGTCAAACCGCTGCCGCCGCGCTGGCGACGCGCGTAGAATGATTCCCCTACCTTCGCTGTCTCGATTCTCCCCATGCTCGGCATCACCCATTTCGGCGTCTTTCTGCTCGCCGCGCTCCTGTTGAACATCACGCCCGGCCCGACACGGCCTACATCGTCGGGCGCAGCGTCGCGCAGGGCCGCGGGGCGGGCATCGTGTCGGCGCTCGGGATCGGCACGGGCTGCCTGGTCCACACGCTGGCCTGCGCGTTCGGGCTGACCGCGCTGATCGCCGCTTCGCCGATGGCGTTCACGGCGGTCAAATACGCGGGCGCGGCCTATCTGGTCTATCTCGGCGTGAAGCTGCTGCTGGCTCGTCCGGCAGCGCCCGCGAGCCCGGCCCGCCGCGCCCGCCGCCTCGCCGGCGCGCTCGCTGCGCCAGCTTTACGTACAGGGCGTCGCCACCAACGTGCTGAACCCGAAGGTGGTGCTGTTCTTCATCTCGTTCTTCCCGCACTTCGTCGCCGCCGACAGCGCGCACAAGACGCTCGCGTTTCTCGCGCTCGGCGGCGTGTTCTCGTTGCAGGGGCTGATCTGGAGCGTCGTCGTGGCGTGGGTGGCGGGCAGCGTCACGCGCCGGCTGGCCGGCAACTCGGCCGTGAAGACCTGGCTCGACCGGCTGGTGGGCAGCGCGTTCGTCGGCCTCGGCCTCCGGCTCGCGGCGGCGACCCAGCGCTGACGCGACGCGCTCGCTGCGCGCCGCCGTTGGGCATATTGAATTTTTCCGGCGCGCCCTTATCTAACGAATCGCTTACAATCGTCCGGCGGCACATTTTGAGATGTCGTGGGACAGGATTTCGGTCAAGGAGTCGACTATGTTCAATTGGGTCAAGACGGCAATGCTGATGGCCGCGATCACGGCCCTGTTCATCGCGATCGGTGGCGTGATCGGTGGTTCGCGCGGGATGGCGATCGCGTTGTTGTTCGCGCTGGGCATGAATTTCTTTTCGTACGGGTTCTCGGACAAGATGGTCCTGCGCATGTACAACGCGCAGGAAGTGGACGAAACCACCGCGCCGCAGTTCTATCGCATGGTGCGCGAGCTGGCCACGCGCGCGAATCTGCCGATGCCGCGCGTCTACCTGATCGACGAAGCCGCGCCGAACGCGTTCGCCACCGGTCGCGATCCCGAGCATGCGGCCGTGGCGGCCACCACCGGCATCCTGCGCGTGCTGTCCGAGCGCGAAATGCGCGGCGTGATGGCGCACGAGCTGGCGCACGTCAAGCATCGCGACATCCTGATCTCGACGATTTCGGCCACGATGGCCGGCGCGATCTCGGCGATCGCGAATTTCGCGATGTTCTTTGGCGACCGCGACGAAAACGGTCGTCCGACCAACCCGATCGCCGGCATCGCGGTGGCGCTGCTCGCGCCGATTGCCGGCGCGCTGATCCAGATGGCGATTTCGCGTGCACGCGAATTCGAGGCCGATCGCGGCGGCGCGCAAATCTCGGGCGATCCGCAGGCGCTGGCCACGGCGCTCGACAAGATCCACCGTTATGCGTCGGGCATTCCGTTCCAGACGGCCGAGGCGCACCCGGCCACGGCGCAGATGATGATCATGAACCCGCTGGCCGGCGGCTCTATCGCCAACCTGTTCAGCACGCACCCGGCCACCGAGGAACGCATTGCGCGCCTCATGGAAATGGCGCGCACGGGCCGCTTCGACTGAACGCGAATCCGGCCTGAACGAAACCGAATAAAACGGCTCTCTTGAAATTTGAGTGGGTGAAAAGGGCCGCCGGGGTACGAAAACCTACGTCGCAAAACGGTATCTTCCCGCCCCTAGCCCCGCCCCAAGGCGGGGAAGCCATCGCCGCCGGACGGGCTCGGGGGCCAGGCGGCGCAAGGCTTTGCCTGGCCCGAGCCCTCAAGCGTGCTCGTAGATTTCTCCGCATCAAGGGTTCGCTGCGCCGGGCTTCGCCCGCCCTTGACCCGGAAAAATCCACCCACTCGAAATTCAAGAGAGGCAATAAAGGGGCGGCCCGCCATCGCGCGGTCGCCCCGTTTCACGTTCAATTGCCGAGCGAGAACGTGCCTTCGGCGTCCGGATGCTCCTGCGCGTAGGCCTTCGCTTCGTCGGAGATCGCGAGGAAGTAGGTCAGCGCGGCCGACAGCACGTACATGCCGGAGAAGATCCAGATCACGCCCTCGATGCCGACGCTGCTGCGAAACAGCGTCGTCACCACCAGCGGCCCCAGCCACACGCTGATGCCCGCGCCCAGGCCCAGGATCGACAATGCCGGCCCCTTCTCCTTCGGGCACAGCTGCGGCACCAGGCCCGACAGCGGCACGAAGCACGCGAGCGTCGCGCCATACAGCACGCCGAACAGCGAGATCATCGCGAAATCGCCCTTGAACAGCAGCGGCATGTACAGCGGCACGGTGATCGCCGAGCCCACGCCGCCCGCGAAGCCGATCACGCGCCGATAGCCGATGCGGTCGGCCACCATCCCCGACGCCAGGTTGAAGACGATGTTGCTCAGGAAAATGATCGACAGCAGATGCAGCCAGTCTTCGAGTGTCAGGCCGATCACCTTCGTGAAGAACGCCGGCATGATCACCAGGAACGCATATTCGGACGACGTGTTGATGGCGCGCACCACGCCGGCCATCATGATCTTCGGCTCGCGCCAGAGAATCGTGACGCTGCCGAATACCACCTTCAGCGGGCTCGTGCCGCCGGTGGCCAGCCGTTCGTTGCCGGCCTTGTCGCGGCAGAACAGCAGCGTGATCGCACCGCCGAGCGTGACGAGCCCGAGCGAGGACCAGAACGTCGGCACCTGGCCGATGGCGGGAATCGCGAACGCGGCGAACAGCGAGCCGAGCGTCGGCAGGCCGGCGGCGAACGCGAACCAGAACCAGCCCACGACCGAACCCATCTGACGCGACGGCGTGGCCGCCGCGATCCACACCAGGAAGCCGAACGCGAACAGCGGATAGCCGAGGCCGCGGATCGCGTAGGCCGCCAGCATGATCGTGCAGCTGTTGGTCTGCACGCCGAAGCTTAGGAACAGCGCCTCGAACACCATCCAGATGGCGAGGCCCACGGCCATCACGCGCTTCGGCCCCCACAGATCGGACAGCGCGCCCGACAGCCACGACGAAATCGAGACGGTGACGCCGTAGACGGTGAACAGCAACGCGACCTTGTCGTTCGAGACGCCGTGGCTGCTGAGGAACGGGGCGAGATAACCGGGCGGTGTCCCATTCGTAGTTGAAGGTTGGGACGGCGGGGTTTCATAGATTAGGCAGACTCCCGATCATGGTCAACGCGTTTTTCGAGTGATCGATGCAGGGCGACGGCGAGGATCCAGAGGTCGTT
>WNEB01000091.1 GCA_009914575.1 Burkholderia gladioli | reverse complement strand
GCGTGTCGCGCGCGACGTTTCTCGGGCTGGCGTTCAAGCTGATCGAATCGGCCGAAGAGTCGTGGCGCAAGATCCGCGCGCCCGAGAAGCTGACCGAGCTGCTGGCGGGCATGCCGTTCAAAGATGGGGTACCGGTGACCGACAGCACACCGGCTCAGCAATCGCTCACCGCCTGATCATGCCGACACCCTGTACACCAGATTTGACTTTAGCTCAGTGCCAGAGGCAACTGCTACGACAACGCAGCAATGGAGAGTTGGAACCACAGTTTGAAGGTCGAGGCCATCCATGGTGAACACCTCGCCACACGGGAGCAGGCCAAGGCTCATGTGTTTGACTACATTGAGGTTGACTACAATCGGATCCGGCTGCACTCGACCCTGGGCTACCTCAGCCCAGAGCAGTACGAGCTGGCCAATGTCGCTTAGATAGGTGTCCGTAAATCAGGGGCAAGATCAGAGCACCGGCAGCTCGAATTCGCGCGCGAGCTTCAGTTGCTCGGCGTAGAAGTGTTCCTGGCGCGGATTGTCGAGCCCGTCGACGAAGTGTAATCGAGCCCGATCTCGCCGATCGCGACGAAGCGCGGGTCATCGAGGCTGGCCTCGATCTCCATGCGCAGCGCAGGCGATCGATATCCTCGTCGCGCGCGACCGGCGTGAACAGCAGCGGATGAATGCCGAGCGCATAGCTGCCGCCGGCCGTGCGATGCGCCAGCTCGCGCACCGTATCGAAATTGCCGACGCCGACGCTCGGTATCACGATGCCCGACACGCCCGCCTCGGCCGCCGCCGACGCCACCGCCGCGCGGACCGCGTCGAATTCGCCGGCATCGAGATGGCAGTTCGTGTCTATCCACATCGCGTCAGGCCGGAACCACCGGTTCCTCGTGCAGCACGCCGTCGCGCAGCCGCAGGATGCGGTCGCAGCGGTCGGCCAGCTCGGGATCGTGCGTGACGATCACGAAGCTCGTGTCGAGCGTGTGCGACAGTTCGAGCATCAGATTGAAGACGTTGTCGGCGGTCGAGCCGTCGAGGTTGCCGGTCGGCTCGTCGGCCAGCACGCAGGCCGGCTTCGTGACGAGCGCGCGCGCCACCGCCACGCGCTGGCGCTCGCCGCCCGACAGTTCGCCCGGACGGCGCTTAGCGCGATGGCCCAGGCCCACGCGTTCGAGCATCTCGAGCGCCGCATGGCGCGCTTCGGCCGCCGCCAGACGACGGATCCGCAGCGGCATCGCCACGTTGTCGAGCGCCGAGAATTCCGGCAGCAGATGATGGAACTGATAGACGAAGCCGAGCGCGCGATTGCGCAGATCGTTGCGCTCGCGCTCGGCGAGCCGCGTGAACGGCTTGCCGAGCAGCGACACCTCGCCGGTGCCCGGCTCGTCGAGCCCGCCCAGCACGTGCAGCAACGTGCTCTTGCCCGAGCCCGACGCCCCGACGATCGCGAGTTTCTCGCCGCGATGCACGGTGACGGACGCCTCGGCCAGCACGCGCACGTCGAGCCCGCCCTGCTGGAACGATTTGGTGATGCCGCTCGCTTCTAGCACGGTTTCGCGCATGCGCGGAGTTCCTTGATGGTTCGAGTTCATGACCTGTTGCGCCCCGCTCATTCGTAGCGCAGCGCTTCGGCCGGACGCACCTTGGCCGCGCGCCAGCTCGGATACAGCGTGGCCACCGACGACAGCACGAACGCGATCAGGCCGATCTTGATCACGTCGCCCGCCACCAGTTCCGACGGCAGCTCGCTGATGAAATACACCGACGGCGGCAGGAACTGCACGCCGAACAGATGCTCGATCATCGGGATCAGCCACGGAATGCTCCAGGCGATCAGGCTGCCCAGGCCGACGCCCGCCAGCGTGCCGACGAAGCCCACCGTCACGCCCTGCACCACGAAGATCTTCATGATCGAGCCGGGCTGCGCGCCGAGCGTGCGCAGGATCGCGATGTCCGCCTGCTTGTTGGTCACGGTCATCACCAGCGACGACACCAGGTTGAACGCCGCCACCGCGATGATCAGCGTCAGGATGATGAACATCATGCGCTTCTCGATCTTGACGGCCGAGAACCACGTCTTGTTCTGCTGGGTCCAGTCGCGGATATACAGATCGCCCGAAAGCGAATGCGACAGTTGCACGGCCACCTCGGGCGCGCGCTGCATGTCCTTCAGGCGCAGCCGCACGCCGGTGGGCGCGGGCAGGCGGAACAGGGTTTGCGCGTCGCCGATGTCGATCATCGCGAGCGTGCTGTCGTATTCGTAGTGGCCCGATTCGAACACGCCGACCACCGTGAACTGCTTCAGGCGCGGCAGCATGCCGACCGGCGTGATGGTGCCTTCCGGCGCCACCAGCGTGATCTTGTCGCCCACGCCCACGCCGAGATTGCTGGCCAGCGCGGTGCCGAGCACGATGCCGAACTGGCCCGGCTGCAGCGCCGCGAGCGAACCGGCCTTCATGTCCTTGCTGACGTCGGACACCTGCGGCTCCCGGGCCGGGTCCACGCCGCGCAGCAGCACGCCGCTCACGGCATCCTGGCGGGTCAGCAAGGCCTGTGCCTCGACGTAGGGCGCCGAGCCGATCACTTCGGGGTTGCGGCGCGCTTCGTCGGCGGTCAGGTGCCAGTTCGGCATCGAGCCGGTGGGCGAGAAGATCTCGACGTGCGCGAGCACCGACAGCATGCGGTCGCGCACCTGCGTCTGAAAGCCGTTCATCACCGACAGCACCACGATCACGACCGCCACGCCGAGCGCGATGCCGAGCATCGAGACGGCGGCGATGAAGGAGATGAAACCGTTGCCGGTCGTGCGTTTGCCGGCGCGCGTGTAGCGCCAGCCGATCTGCCATTCGTACGGGAGTTTCAAGCGGGTCCTTTTTGCGTGTTGCGGCGGGCGTCGCCGGTCGGGTGAGGCATCCGGGCCGGCAGCCCGGAAAACGGCGCACCAGGCCGGGCGCCGCCGATCACGCGCGAAGTTTGCCACACATTGCTTAACCGGCCCTGAAAATGAGCGCGGCCGGGGCGAGCCGCCGCGCACCCGCGCAAACGCCGCCGATGCCCCGCCGGGCGGCTTTCCCGGCGCAGCGCACCCGCACGGAGAAATGCGGCTGCGGCCAGCGTAGCGCCCTCCGCCGAGGCGGTCGCCGGCGCTCGCCCCGGCGCGCCAACGCCCGCGCGCTCGCGCCGCAACCGGCGCCGCCAGCCCAGGCCGTTTGGCCTACAATGCGCACCATCATGCGTGACCACCCTGCCCCCCGCCACCTCCATTTACTGCTGCCGTTCGCGCTCCCGTCCGCCGCCGATGCGGCCTCGTCGCTGCACGATCTCGCCAGCCCGGCGCTGAGCGCGCTGCTGGCGCGCGCGCGCCTCGTCGAACGCACCGCCGGCGAGGATTTCCAGCGCACGCTGCCGCACGAACGCTGGCTGGCCCAGCGCTTCGGCGCAATCGACGGCCAGACCGACGACGCCCCGCTCGCCCCGTACATGCTGCTCGCCGACGGCGGCACGCCCGGCGACGCACCGTGGGCCTGCGTCGAGCCGGTTCACGTCCAGATCGCGACCGATCACCTCGTGCTGATCGATCCGTCGTCGCTCGAACTGGCCGACAGCGAGGCCGCCGCGCTGCTCGAGGTGGCGCGCCCGCTGATCGAGGAACTGGGCGTGCGCATGCAGGCGCCGCATCCGCAGCGCTGGTATCTGTCGAGCGCGGCGCTGGCCGAGCTGGCCGGGGCCGCCCCGCTGCGCGCGAGCGGTCGCAACATCGAGATCTGGCTGCCGCACGAGGCCCGCACGGGCGAGCGCTCGCGCCTCTGGATGAAACTGCAGAACGAAGTGCAGATGGCGTGGTTCGGCCATGCGGTCAACGACGCGCGCGAGGCGCGCCGGCAGTTCAGCGCGAACTCGCTCTGGTTCCACGGCCAGGGGGGGCTGCGGCCGGTGCGCAGCCCGTTCGCGCACGTGTTGTCGACCGCCTGCGCCACGCGCGGGCTGGCGCTCGCCGCGCAGGTGCCGGCCGATGCGCCGCCGGTCGCGTTCGGCGCCCTCCCCGCCGGCAGCGCCGATCGCGACGACGCGCGCGCCACGCTGATCGAACTGGACACGCTGACTATCCCGTTCATCCAGCAGGACTGGTACCACTGGCGCGACGCGCTCGACGCGCTGGAGCGCGACTGGTTCGCCCCGGCGCTCGACGCGTTGCGCGCCGGCCGGCTGCGCGAACTGACGTTCACGCTGTGCGGCGACACCAGCGCCACGACGCTCGCCGCCACGCGCGGCGATCTCCGCAAATTCTGGCGGCGTCGCGCGCTCGCCTCCCTGTTCGAATAACGCAAGCGCATGACCCGACTCGTCACCCGCGCGGCCTCGCCCGCCGACACCGAAGCCCTGGCCCGCCACGGCCTGCATCCCGTTCTCGCGCGCCTGTACGCCGCGCGCGGCGTCACCTGCCCCGAGGACATCGAAACGGCGCTGGCCCGCCTCGTGCCGCCCGCCAGCCTGAAAGGCTGCGAGGATGCCGCCGCGCTGCTGGCCGACGTGCTCGACGCGCGCAAGCGGATGCTGGTGGTGGCCGACTACGATTGCGACGGCGCCACCGCCTGCGCCGTGGCCGTGCGCGGCCTGCGCATGCTCGGCGCGAACATCGATTACCTGGTGCCGAACCGCTTCGCATACGGCTACGGCCTGACGCCCGAAATCGTCAAGCTCGCCGCGGCGCGCAAGCCGGACCTGCTGATCACGGTGGACAACGGCATCGCCAGCGTCGACGGCGTGGCCGCCGCCAACGCGCTCGGCATCGACGTGCTGGTGACCGATCACCACCTGCCCGGCGCGACGCTGCCGGATGCGCGCGCGATCGTCAATCCGAACCAGCCGGGCTGCGAATTCCCGAGCAAGCACATCGCCGGCGTGGGCGTGATGTTCTACGTGCTGCTCGCGCTGCGCGCCGAACTGCGCCGCCGCGGCGCGTTCGGCGACGCTCGCCCGGAACCGCGCCTCGACGGCCTGCTCGACCTGGTCGCACTCGGCACCGTGGCCGACGTGGTGCGCCTCGACGGCAACAACCGCGTGCTGGTCGCGCAGGGCCTGCAACGGATCCGCAACGGTCACATGCAGCCCGGCGTCGCCGCGCTGTTTCGCGCCGCCGCGCGCGAGGCTCGCACCGCCTCGGGCTTCGATCTGGGGTTCGGCCTCGGGCCGCGCCTGAACGCGGCCGGCCGCCTGTCCGACATGTCGCTCGGCATCGAATGCTTGACCACCGACGACGTCGGCCGCGCCTGGGAACTGGCCCAGCAGCTCGACACCATGAACCGCGAACGCCGCGAAATCGAGGCCGGCATGCAGCAGCAGGCGCTGGCCGATCTGGCGAACGTCGATCCGACCGAAGCGGCCACCATCGTGCTGTTCAATCCCGAGTGGCATCAGGGCGTGATCGGCATCGTCGCGGGGCGGCTCAAGGAGAAGTTCCACCGCCCCTCGTTCACGTTCGCGCATGCCGACGACGGCGGCGCGCGCGTCAAGGGCTCCGGCCGCTCGATTCCGGGCTTCCACCTGCGCGACGCGCTCGATCTGATCTCGAAGCGCGAGCCGGATCTGCTCGTCACGTTCGGCGGCCACGCGATGGCGGCCGGCGTCACGCTCGACACCGTCAACGTCGAGCGCTTCGCCGCCGCGTTCGAAGCGGTGGCGCGCGAGTGGCTGTCGGCGGAGGCGCTCGCCCGCGTCGTGGAAACCGACGGCGATCTCGAGGACGCCTACTTCACGCCGCAGTTCGTCGAGCTGATCGACGCGGCCGTCTGGGGCCAGGGTTTTCCGGCGCCGCTGTTCTCGGGCGAATTCGAGGTGGCCTCGCAGGCGCTCGTCAAGGACAAGCATCTGAAGCTGCAACTGCTGCGCGGCCGCCAGCGTTTCGGCGCGATCTGGTTCAACCACACCGAGCCGCTGCCGGCGCGCGCGACCGTCGCGTACCGGCTCGCGAGCGACACCTGGAACGGCGTCACGCGCGTGCAGCTGATCGTCGAGCACGCTGCCTGAGGCGGCGCGGCGGCCAGCTCGGTTCGCCGACGCTGCGCCGGCCCGCCTTCGATCCTCCCCCCATTTCCGCGCCGCCCGCGGCCCGGCCGTCGCGCCGCCGCCGCGCGGCAGCCCCGCCGGGCATACCGGAGGGGCCGTCCGATCGACGTTGTTGCATAAATCGAGTGTGAGGATGCAATAGCATCGACGGGCATAATTTCAGGCGATACGAACGGATTGCGGACGAGCGAGGTCCGCCATACGGTTGATGACGCGGACGCGAACGGAGACCTCGGTCGCCTGCGAGTCGATGTGACGCGCCCAGAGACAGTTGCCGGTGAGGGTCTTGAACCGATACATCGCATTCTCGGCAAGCGATCGCCGGTGGTAGCCACTGTCTTGCTTCCATTCTCGACGACCGTCACGGGCAATTGCAT
>WNEB01000090.1 GCA_009914575.1 Burkholderia gladioli | reverse complement strand
GCTGACCGAGCTGCTGGCGGGCATGCCGTTCAAAGATGGGGTACCGGTGACCGACAGCACACCGGCTCAGCAATCGCTCGCCGCCTGATCATGCCGACACCCTGTACACCAGATTTGACTTTAGCTCGCCGCGGAAAACGGGAGGCCGCAGCGCCGGCGTCAATCCGCCGTCGGCCGCCAGGCGAGACAGGCCGGATGGCCCGGCGCGGCGTCGATCCACGCGGCGGAGAAGGCGGCCACGCCGCTGGCCGGCGCCGCCGGGTCGACGACGCGCGGCGCGAGCACGCCGGGCGCGGCCGGATCGAGCACCGAAAACGCGCCCAGGCCGCCCGCGATACCCACGCCGAGCGCCTTCAGCAGCGCCTCCTTGGCGGTCCAGACGCGAAAGAACGCGTCGCGCCGGGCCTCGGGCGGCAGGCTGTGCACGGCGGCATCGTCGTCGGGCGCAAACACCATGCGGCCCAGCGCGGCCCATTCGAGGCGCGCCTGCGGCGCCTCGATATCGACGCCGACCCGCGTCGATGCGCTCCACGCGATCAGCGCATGCGCGCCCGAATGCGAAACGTTGAAATCGACCTGCGCCGTACCGGACGCACCGTCGAGCGCGGGCCGACCTGCCTCGCCCGCGACGAAGCGCAGCGACGCGGCCGGCATGCCGAGCGTCAGGCCGAGCACGGCGCGCAAGGCGGCGCGCGTGGCCGCGCTGCGCGTCGCGTCGTCGGCGCGCAGCAAGCGCGCGGCGCGCCCGCGCTCGGTTGCGTCGAGCGCGGCATGGGCCGGCGCGTCGAGCGGCGTGCCGAACGCGAAATCGACGCGCAGCAGCCCCACCCCGGCCCGCGGTGCCGCCGGCGGCACCGCGAGCGGCACGAGCCGGTGCGGCGCTATCGCGTCCCCGGCGGGCACGGCAAGCGCCGGCATGCCGGGCTGAGCAGACTGAGCAGACTGAGCGGACTGAGCGGACTGAGCGGACAAGGCGGTCGGAGCGGAATCGGAGGCGGGACCCATGGCGCGAAACGAACGGCGAACGGAAGCCGCCGATCTTACCGGATCGCGCCGTCCGGCAGCGCGGCTTGGGGCACCGGCGCGGGCTGGCGCAGCACCTCGCCCGGCGCGCCCGCCGGCAACGCCGCGTGGCGCAGCCAATGCAGCGCGACGGGCCACAGGCTCGCCTCGAAACGGCTGTGGAAAAACGCGAAATTCCCGATTTCATCGACGCCGATCTGGCGCGGCGCGATGCGCAGATGCGTGACCGGGCTGCTGACGTAGTAGCCGAGCAGACGCTCGGTCGCGGCGACGGTGCCGAACGGGTCGTCGGTCACGCTGATCGCGAGCAGCGGCGCACGGAAGCGCGTGAAGCGCTCGACCATCTCGCGCCGCGTCGCCGGCGTCTCGACGATCGGCGCGCGCACGTAGGTGTCCTCGAAACGCGGTCGGCTGCGGCTCCACGACAGTGCGACGCCCTTCGGCACATCCTCCATCCAGCCGAGCCGGCGCGCCAGCAGCGGCATCGCCACATGCCACTTCAGCGTTGCGCAGCCGCGCCCCGGCCGCGTAATCGCGCCAGTGGGCCGTTTGCGAACCGACCGTCACCGCGCGCCGCACCCGGGCGTTGGACGCGGCCAGCGCGCAGGCGAAGCCGCCCACGCCGTGCGCCACGATGTCGATCGGCTGCCCCGGGAACTGCCGCATGGCGTATTGCAATTGCAGCACCGCCTCGCTGTCGAGCCGCCCCCAGTCGAGCCAATTGGCGCGCAGCGCACGCAGCGACGCCGGACGCGATTCGCCGATGCCGCGATAGTCGTAGACGAGCGCGTCGCAGCCCTGTGCGAACAGCCAGGCGGCGAACCGGAAGTAATAGCGGCAGCGCACGGCGGTCGCGCACTGCACGATCACCACGGGGCGCTCGGCGTCGGGCGCGCGATGCCGCCAGGCGAAGCCCTTCAGCGGGAACCCGTCGGCGGCCTGCACGGCAAACGGCTCGGGCGGCAGGCTCGGCGGAACGTCGGACATCGCGGTCTCCTCGGCGGACAGGTCGAGGCACTGTGCCACAGGCGTTTCTCGCGCGGCGCGCGGCGCGTGTACTGTCCGGTTCAACCCGGACACGACCGCGCAAGCCGCGCCGGCGCGTCAGCCCTTGGTGGCTTCCAGCGCGCCGAGCGCACGCTTGCGCGCCATGTCGTGATCGACTATCGGCTCGGGATAGGTGTGGCCGAGCCGCACGCCGGCCGTCTCCAGCACCATCGGCTTGGCGCGCCACGGCTCGTGGATCGCGTCGGCCGGCAGACCCGCCAGTTCGGGCACCCAGCGCCGCACGTAATCGCCTTCCGGATCGAATTTCTTGCCCTGCGTGACGGGATTGAAGATGCGGAAATACGGCGCGGCGTCGGCCCCGCAGCCGGCCACCCATTGCCAGTTCGCGGAGTTGTTGGCGATGTCGGCATCCACCAGCGTGTCCCAGAACCAGCGCTCGCCAGCGCGCCAGTCGATCAGCAGATGCTTGATCAGGAACGAGGCCGTGACCATCCGCACGCGGTTGTGCATGAAGCCGGTGGCCCACAGCTCGCGCATCCCGGCGTCCACCAGCGGATAGCCGGTGCGACCGCGGCACCAGGCTTCGAAGCCGGCTTCGTCGGTGCGCCACGGCATCGCGTCGAAACGGTCGCGGTAGTTGCGGGTGGGCAGTTCGGGGAAATGGAACAGCAGGCTCGTGTTGAATTCGCGCCAGCCCAGCTCGCTGACGAATTTCTCGATGTCGACCGCCACCGCCGCCCCGCCCTCGCGCGACGCGGCCATCGCCGCATGCCAGACCTGCCGCGCCGACAGCTGGCCGAACCGCAAATACGGCGCGAGCCGGCTCGTGGCCGGCAGATCGGGGCGATCGCGCTTGTCGCCGTAGCCGCGGATCGCCTTGTCGAGAAAGCGTTCGAGCAGATCGAACGCGGCGTCCTCCGACGGCGTCCACGCCTCGCGCAGGCCGCCGGCCCAATCAGGGCGGGTCGGCAGCAGGCCAAGCGCGTCGATGTGCGTGGCGCGCCGCGCGACGGTCGCCGGCAGCGCGTGGAACGTCCATTCCGCCGGTTCCGGCTGCGGCGCGCGCACGTCGCCGCTGCGCAATGCGGCACGCCAGTACGCCGTGAACACCTGGAACGCGCCGCCGCTGCCGGTCTGCAACTCCCACGGCTCACGCAGCAGCGCGCCGTTGAAGCTCTCGACCGCGACGCCCGCGTCTTTCAGGTCGCGCTTGAGCGCGACGTCGGTTTCGCGCGCGAGGCCGTCGTAACGGCGGTTCCAGTAGATCGCGGCGGCATCGAGCGCGCGCACCAGCCCGGCGATCGTCTCGCGCTCGTCGCCCTCCAGCACCAGCAGGCTGCCGCCGTGCGCGGCCAGCGACGCGTCGAGCGCGCGCAACGCGCCGTCGAGCCACCAGAGCGCCGCGCCGCCGAGCGGGCGCGTGCCGTCGTCGCGTTCGAACACGTAGACGCAGACGAACGGCCGGCCCGATTCCGCCGCCCGCGCGAGCGCCGGGTTGTCGGTGATGCGCAGGTCGTCGCGAAACCAGACGATCGCGGGTTGAACGGGAGATTCGGCAGACACGGGCAGGCTCCGGCATGAAGGGAATGAACGGGGATCGCGGCGACCGGCAAGAAAGGCGGCCCGATGCGCGCGCGGATCGGCGCCATTAAACCACGCAGGGGGCCAGAGCAAGCGGGCATCGGTCGGCCGCGGCCCTGCGCAGCGGCACGTCGTTGCGTGCGGAGCAATTTCCGGGCCGCTCCTCGAGCCAGTTTGCAGCCGCCCTGCGATTCGTCCGACGCCACGTGTCCGGCTCATGCCCGCCTCGCGCGTTTCAATCGCCCATGCATCCTCGCCGCGAGGCCGCGCCGCCGCCGGGCCGCCGTTTGGAGTTCGGCGCCTAGACGAGCGCTTGGCGCGGCGCGCGCCGAACCCTTATAAATCAGCCTCTCTTGAATTTCGAGTGGGCGGATTTTTCCGGGTCAAGGGCGGGCGAAGCCCGGCGCAGCGAACCCTTGATGCGGAGAAATCTACGAGCCCGTCCGGCGGCGAGGACTTCCCCGCCTTGGGGCGGGGCTAGGGGTGGGAAGATACCATTTTGCGGCTTAGGTTTTCGTACCCCGGCGGCCCTTTTCACCCACTCAAATTTCAAGAGAGCCATAAATCAAGCACAACACGAGACCCGCGAGGGCCGGTCGGCGCGCACGCCGGGCCGGGAGACAACAGGAGGGAGACAATGGCTGATTCGCTCGCATCCGGAAAGCGTCGGCTGGACCGACCGCAAGAGTTACTGGTGGCTGCTCGGCGCGTTGACGATCACGCTGCCGATGTTCTCGACCGCGTTCGCGATCGCGACCGGCTGGCATGTCTTCTGGTGGTTCGGGCCGCTGTTCGCGTTCGGCGTGATCCCGGTGCTCGACTGGCTGATCGGCGACGACGTCGACAACCCGCCCGACGCGCTGGTCGCCGTGCTCGAAAACGATCGCTATTACCGGCGCGTCGTGTATCTGGCGACGTTCGTGGTGTACGTGTCGTTCGCGGCGGCGATGTGGGTGCTGCGCCACGTGGCGCTGACCTGGTACGACTACGTGGGCTTTGCAATGTCGCTCGGCGCCGCCACCGGCATCTCGATCAATACCGCGCACGAACTCGGCCACAAGACCACGCGCCGCGAGCGTTGGCTCGCCAAGATCACGCTCGCGCCGGTGGCCTACGGCCACTTCTTCGTCGAGCACAACCGCGGCCATCACGTGCGCGTCGCCACGCCAAACGATCCGGCCAGCGCGCGCTTCGGCGAATCGTTCTGGGCCTTCCTGCCGCGCACCGTGACGGGCAGCATCGCGTCGGCCTGGCGGCTCGAGCGCGACCGGCTCGCGCGCGACGCCGCCCCGTCTGGTCGCCGCGCAACGAGGTGCTGCACGCATGGGCGATGACGGCCGCGCTGTGGGCCGCCGCGATCGTCTATTGCGGGCCGCGCGCGATTCCGTTCCTGCTGAGCCAGGCCGTCTACGGCGCGTCGCTGCTCGAGGTGGTGAACTACGTTACGTCGAGCACTACGGGCTCGGCCGCCGCCTCCTGCCGAGCGACCGCTACGAGCGCTGCTCGCCGGAGCACTCGTGGAACAGCAACCACGTGGTGACCAACCTGTTCCTCTACCAGCTTCAGCGTCATGCCGATCATCACGCGAACCCGACGCGCTCCTACCAGGCACTGCGCCACTTCGATCATTCGCCGCAGTTGCCGTCCGGCTACGCGACCATGATCCTGTTCGCCTACCTGCCGCCGCTGTGGTTCCGCGTGATGAACCCGCGCGTCGTCGCGCATTATCGCGGCGACATGCAGCATTCGAACATCACGCCATCTATTCGCGCGCGCGTGCTCGCGCGCTACGGCACGGGCGCGCCAGCGGCCTAGGGGGCCGCCGGTTGAGCGCGCCGCCACGCAACGTGCCGCGCGCGCGCGGGCGGTCCGGCCCGCCCGGCCCGTATCTCGCCGCACGGCTCGGTCGCCGAGCGGGCGGCCTTCATACGGCAGCGCGTCAACGCCGCCAGCGACGCCTGGCGCGCCCGCCTGCCCTGGCTCGCGCATCAGGACGCGATCGGCGCGGCGATCATGGCGCTGGCGCTCGGCGTCATGCTGGCGGGCGCGTGGCTGGCTCTACGTGCGCGGTGCGATCGCCTGGTACGTGGCGCTGCCGCTCGCGGCGTTCGCCTCGTCGCTGATCCACGAACTCGAGCACGACCTGATCCACACGATGTATTTCCGGCGGCAGCGGCTTGCGCGGCATGTGATGATGGCGCTCTGCTGGCTCGCGCGGCCCGGCACCGTGAGCCCGTGGCTGCGTCAGCGGCTGCATCTGCATCACCATCTGCATTCGGGCGACGCGTCGGATCTGGAGGAAATCGCCATCACCAACGGCGAGCGCTGGGGCCTGCGGCGCCTGCTGATGCTGGCCGACGGCATCCTCCTCGCGATCGCGCTGCGGTCGCGCCGGATGCTGCGCGCGTACCGGCGCTACCGCGCCGCGCGCAGCGCGGAGCCGGTCGCGGCATCGGCATCGGCTTCATGGCTGGCGCACGGTCCGGCATATTTCCCTCTCGGCTATCTGCATTACGCGCTGTGGTACGCGTTCCTGGCCGGCCACGCGTGGCTGCTGGCGCAGGCCGCAACCGGCCTGCCGGGCGCCGCGTTTCCCGATGCGTGGCGCCCGGCGCTGCACGTCGTCGATCTGCTCGTCGCGACCTGGGGGGCCGCATGTGCTGCGCAGCTTCTGCCTGAACTTGGCGTTGTTGCATAAATCGAGCGAGATCCGTTGACGTTTACGCGCAACGGTCGCGGGGCCAGCCTCCTATCAAGTCAGATTCCAGAGTAACTGCCTAATTTTTGACAAGAAAATGCGCAAGGACATACACAAGAAAGGTGAGCCGAAGGCACGCTACCGTGTCAGG
>WNEB01000009.1 GCA_009914575.1 Burkholderia gladioli | reverse complement strand
GCGCGAGCACCGCGCCCTGTTGGAGCAATACGCTTTGATCGCCAGCATGAGTGCCAGAGGCAACTGCTACGACAACGCAGCAATGGAGAGTTGGAACCACAGTCTGAAGGTCGAGGCCATCCATGGTGAACACCTCGCCACACGGGAGCAGGCCAAGGCTCATGTGTTTGACTACATTGAGGTTGACTACAATCGGATCCGGCTGCACTCGACCCTGGGCTACCTCAGCCCAGAGCAGTACGAGCTGGCCAATGTCGCTTAGATAGGTGTCCGTAAATCAGGGGCAAGATCATACATCCGCCCGAGCGGCCAGTTCGGCACGGTCGAGCAACTGGCCGACATGGTGGTGCGCATCAACGGCCGCACGTTCCGGCTCGGCGACAGCGCCACCGTCAAGCGCGGCTACGACGATCCGCCCGTCACGCAGATGCGCGCGAACGGCCGCCCGGTGCTCGGCATCGGCGTGACTATGCAGCCCGGCGGCGACGTGATCCGGCTCGGCAAGGCGCTCGAAGCCGCCGCCGGGCAGTTGCGCACGCAACTGCCCGGCCTCACGCTGACCGAAGTGTCGAGCATGCCGCTGGCCGTGTCGCATTCGGTCGACGACTTCCTCGAAGCGGTGGCCGAGGCGATCGGCATCGTGCTGGTGGTGAGCCTAGTGTCGCTGGGGCTGCGCACCGGCATGGTGGTGGTGATCTCTATCCCGATCGTGCTGGCCGTCACGGCGCTGTTCATGTATCTGTTCGGCATCGGCCTGCACAAGGTGTCGCTCGGCACGCTGGTGCTCGCGCTCGGGCTGCTGGTGGACGACGCGATCATCGCCGTCGAGATGATGGCCGTGAAGCTGGAGCAAGGCTTCAGCCGCACGCGCGCCGCCGCGTTCGCCTATACCAGCACCGCATTCCCGATGCTGACCGGCACGCTCGTCACGGTATCGGGCTTCCTGCCGATCGCGCTCGCGCAATCGAGCACCGGCGAATACACGCGCTCGATCTTCGAGGTGTCGGCGATCGCGCTGATCGCCTCGTGCATCGCGGCCGTGGTGCTGATTCCGCTGCTCGGCTACCACCTGCTGCCCGAACGCAAGCGCGAACACGCGCAACACGCCGCGCACGACGCGCCCCATCACGACGATCGCCACGAAGCGCACGACGACATCTACGACACGCGTTTCTACGGGCGCCTGCGCGGCTGGATCGGCTGGTGCATCGAGCGACGTTTCGTTGTGCTGGGCATCACGGTGGCGCTGTTCGTGGTCGCGCTGTTCGGTTTCTCGCGGATTCCGCAGCAGTTCTTCCCGAGCTCGGACCGCCCCGAGCTTCTGATCGACGTACGGCTGCCGGAAGGCGCGTCGTTCTCCGCCACGCTGCAGCAAACCAATCTGCTCGAAAAGGCGCTGGCCGGCCGGCCCGAAATCGATCACACGGTCAGCTTCGTCGGCACCGGCGCGCCGCGCTTCTACCTGCCGCTCGACCAGCAGCTCGCTCAGCCGAACTTCGCGCAGCTGGTAGTGACGGCGAAGTCGGTCAAGGACCGCGAGAAGCTCGCGACCTGGCTCGGCGGGGAACTGCGCGACCCACTTCCCGGCGATCCGCTGGCGGCTCTCGCGGCTCGAGAACGGCCCGCCGGTCGGCTATCCGGTCCAGTTCCGCGTGAGCGGCGACAGCATCGCCACGGTGCGCGCGATCGCCGAGAAGGTGGCGGCGCAGGTGCGCCAGGATCCGCGCTCGTTCAACGTGCAGTTCGACTGGGACGAGCCGGCCGAGCGCTCGGTGCGCTTCGAGCTCGACAAGAAAAAGGCGCGCGATCTGAACGTGACGTCGCAGGACGTGTCGAGCTTCCTCGCCATGACGCTGCAGGGCACCACCGTCACGCAGTATCGCGAACGCGCCAAGCTGATCGCCGTGGACCTGCGCGCGCCGAAGGCCGAACGCATCGATCCGTCGCGCCTTGCCACGCTCGCGATGCCCGCGCCGAACGGCCCGGTGCCGCTCGGCTCGCTCGGCCAGTTCCGCAACACGCTCGAATACGGCGTGGTGTGGGAGCGCGACCGCCAGCCGACCATCACCGTGCAATCCGACGTGCGCGCCGGCGCGCACGGCATCGACGTCACCAAGACGATCGACAAGCAGCTCGATTCGTTGCGTGCGCAACTTCCGGTCGGCTACCGGATCGAGATCGGCGGCTCGGTGGAGGAAAGCGGCAAGGCGCAGGCCTCGATCAACGCGCAGATGCCGCTGCTCGCGATCGCCGTGCTGACGCTCTTGATGATCCAGCTGCAAAGCTTCTCGCGCGTGCTGATGGTGGTGCTGACCGCCCCGCTCGGCCTGATCGGCGTGGCCGCCACGCTGCTGCTGTTCGGCCAGCCGTTCGGCTTCGTCGCGATGCTCGGCGTGATCGCGATGTTCGGCATCATCATGCGCAACTCGGTGATCCTGGTCGATCAGATCGACCAGGACATCGCCAGCGGACACAAGCGTTTCGACGCGATCGTGCGGCGCTTCCGGCCGATCACGCTGACCGCCGCGACCGCCGTGCTGGCGCTGATCCCGCTGCTGCGCTCGAACTTCTTCGGGCCAATGGCCACCGCGCTGATGGGCGGCATCAGCAGCGCGACCGTGCTGACGCTGTTCTATCTGCCCGCGCTCTACGCGACATGGTTCCGCGTCAGATCGAACGAACGCGAGGACGATGCGAACCGCACGCCGCCGCCGTCCGCCACGCCTCACGGAGCCTGAACGATGATGCAACGCCTTTCCCTCCGCGCCCGGCGCGCGCGCCACGCGCTGCCGACGCTGCGCCCGCTCGCCGTGGCGGCCGCCGCTTCCGCCGCGCTGGCGCTGGCCGGCTGCTCGCTGTTCGCGCCGAGCGGCGAACCGCCGGCGATGCCCTCGTCGGCCCACTACGGCGCCGAGCCGCTGCCCGCGCAGACGGTCGCCGCGCAAGGTGTGGCCCAGCGCTTCGACGTCGGCGCGCAGCCGGTGCCCGAGTGGTGGAAGCAATACCGCTCGCCGCAACTCGACGCGCTGGTCGACGAGGGGCTGCGCGCCAGCCCGACGCTGGCCGCGTCCACGCATGCGATGCAGGCCGCGCGCGAGCAGTTGCGCGCGCAGGTCGGCAGCTCGTTGTTGCCGTCGATCGACCTCGGCGGCCAGACCTCGCGCCAGCGCGGCCTCGGCGTGCCGAACCTCGGGCCGCCCACCGCGCTCTACAACCTGTTCGAAGGCCAGTTGCAGGCCAGCTACACGATCGATCTGTTCGGCGCGTCGCGCTTCGCGAACCGGGAACTGCAGAAGCGCGTCGACGTGACCGCGTTCCAGCTCGATTCGGCGCGGCGCGCGCTGGCGGCCAACATCGTCACCGCCACCATCACGTCGGCCGCGCTGGCCCGCGACCAGGCCGACGACGCCACGCGTCGCAACCGGCTCGGCGCAGCCTCGCGCGCCGGCATGCTGAGCGCGCAGCAGAGCGCGGCCAGCCTGGAGGCGTCGCTGCCCGCGCTGCGCCAGCAATGGCTCGGCGCGCGCCACGCGCTCGCGGTGCTGCTCGACCGCACGCCCGATCAGGCACCCGCCGATCTCGCGCTGGCCGATCTGCATCTGCCCGAAAACGTGCCGGTGGCGGTGCCGTCCACGCTGCTCGAAACGCGGCCCGACATCCGCGCGGCCGATGCGTCGCTGCAGGCGGCGGTCGCCGCCGTCGGCGTGGCCACCGCGCAGATGTTCCCGCAGATCTCGCTGTCGGCCTCGCTCGGCCAGGCCGGGTTCAGCTGGCCCACGGCGCTGTCGGGCATCGGCGGAATCTGGAGCGTGGGTGCCTCGCTGAGCCAGCCACTGTTCCATGGCGGCGCGCTGCTCGCGCAGCGGCGCGCGGCACAGGCCAATTACGCGGCGACCGTCGAGCAATACAAGGCGACCGTGCTGACGGCGTTCCAGAACGTGGCCGATTCGCTGGCCGCGCTTGACAACGACGCGCAGGCGCTCGACGCGCCGAGCCGCGCCGCCGAGGCCGCGCGCGGTGCGTCCGACGACACGACCGCGCGCGGCTCGGCGCGCTGCCGCCGTCGACCGGCCGCAGCAGCGAGCAGCAGTATCGCAACGCGCAGCTCGACGCGATCCGTGCCACTGGCTCGCGGCTCGCCGATACGGCGCGCTTGTTCCAGGCGATGGGCACGCCGCCGGAACCGGCGAAGGCCGAAAAGGCGGCGGTCGTCGACGCGGCTTCGCTTCGGGCGCGACGCGCGCTGAGCCGCGCGAGGCTGCGACGCTCAGGGGCGCGTCATGCGGCCCTGAGCGTCGTGCCTCGAACGCCGATCGAGTGTCTCGCCGCGCCGGCAAGCGACAGCCTGAGAGGGTTCGTCGAAAAGGAGCCCGGCTCGCGCCGCGCGTTCGATGAACCCGCGGTACGCATCGTCATACCACATGGGCCAATCGAGCATCCGGTTGGCGCTTGAGCGAATCACGGCTCGCACCGAGAATTCGACGCCCGCGCAGCACGTATCGCCCAACCGCACGGGCTGGTCGAGCGTCAACCCGACCGCCTGAGCCCATCCCGCCTCACGCCGCGCGTTCGACGAACCCGCGACACGCATCGCCCGGCGACACGAGCCGGTCGAGCTTCAGGCACAGCCGGCTGTCGCCGACGCTCTCGCCGTAAGCCGAGCCGAACGACGCGAGGCCGCCGATCCGCGCCTCCAGCAGCGCGCGGTCGTCGGCGCGGTGCACGCAGCGCCCGCAACGGGCGCCGGGCGGAATGCCCTCGAACGCGCTCATTGACCGAGCGACGTCCAGTACGACGCGAACACGTGCACCGACAACAGGTAGCCGATCACGATATTGACCGCCACGCCGACCGTGAACGCGATCAGCGGCTTCGCGCCGGTCGTCGACAGCGACGACGCGAAGCCCGTCGTCAGCCCGATGCTCAGGAAGCAGAACGTGAACGCCCAGGTGCGCAGCGCCGTGATCGGCGCGACGAACGCCGGCGTGACCACGCTGCGGTAATCGGCCAGCGAATAATGCGAGGCGATCCACGTGACGAGCGCGGACGCCACCACGAAGCCGATCACGAACTTCGGGAAGCGCTTCCAGATTTCGACCGCGCCGGTGCGCGCGCGTAGCTCGCTGCCGCCTTCCTCGCGATCCCAGCGCGTGGTCGCGACGATCGCGAGCACGAACGCCCAGATGCCGATCCAGATGTCGCGGCCCACCACCTTCATCAGCACGAACGCCTGCAGCGACGCATCGGGCGCGCCGGCCACCACGCCGGGCGCATGGCGCGCGAAATCGCCGTAGGCCTGCGCGGCGGCGATGCCGGCAGCGTCGGCGAATTCGGAGGTGCCGATCCACGCGCCGGCTATGCCGGTCGGCAAGCCGAGCGCGCGCGAGATGCCCGGCAGCGCGAACACCATCACGATCGCCCAGACCACCACCAGCGTGATCGCCACCGACGCCTGCTCGCGCCGCGCACGCACCGCGCCGGCAATCGCGATCGCCGCCGACACGCCGCACACCGCGCCGCCCACGCCGAGCACCGCCGCGAACCGGCGGTCGAGCTTCAGCGCGCGCGCCACCGCATAGATCACGAAGAACGTCACGAGCGAGACGATGGTGGCCTGCCAGACCGCCACCGGGCCGGCCCAGGCGATCAGCGTCAGCGGCAGCGTCGCACCGAGCAGCACGATGCCGACCTTGATGTAGAACTCCACGCGCAGCGCCGGCGCGAGCCAGGCGGGCAGCGTGAACAGGTTCGACACGATCAGGCCGAGCACGAGCGCGATCAGCGGCGGTTCGAGGTTGTAGGTGGACGCCTGCGCCCACGCGCCGATCGCGAAGATCGCGACCGACGCCACGAAGATCACGAGGAAGCCGGGCACGAACTGCGCGACCGGCAGCTTCAGCGCCGCGATCGCCACCGAGAACACTACGGCGAACGCGACGAACAGCGCGACGTAGCCGGTGGCATGCGCGGCCAGATCGGCGCCGAGTTGCGGCAAGGTGGCCCATTTCGCGGGCGCGACCGCCAGCACCTTGATGCTGGCGCCCGATGCGAACAGCAGATATGCGGCGACGATGGCGAACAGGCCGATCGCCACGGCCCACCAGTCCTCGGTGCCGAATGGCCGGCCCCCGGCCGTTTGCGCGGCGGTTTCGCCGCGGCTCGTGCTCGCGATGGTCGAATCGCTCATGGTGCATTCCCCTGTGGATGTGTCGTGTACGCAGCGCAGCGGATGGCGTGCGGGCGTCGAACCTGGCGCGCGCGCCAGGTTCGACGGATCAGTATGGAATCCGTAACGAACGACGGGAAATGACTTATTCGACTTTGCTTATCGGGGCGAACGGCGGCACGGACACGTGCTTACGAACGACTGACACGCGTTCGCGCCGCGCCCGCGCGATCAGCGCCCGTTGCGGCCGCGCCAGGCGGCGAACTTCTCCAGCGTGGCCGGGTCCGTCGCCGGATACAGGCCGACGATGGTGTCGCCCGCCTGCACCCGCTCCATGACGAAATCCTCGAACGCCGTCATCTCGTGCGCTTCCGCCGCGACGTCCTCGACCAGATGCGCGGGAATCACGATCACGCCGTCGTTGTCGCCCACCAGCACGTCGCCGGGGAACACGGTCGCGCCGCCGCAGCCGATCGGCACGTCGATGTCGAGTGCCTCGTGCAGCGTCAGGTTGGTCGGCGCCGACGGGCGGTTGTGAAATGCCGGGATGTCGGCGCGCGAGATCTCGTCGGCATCGCGGAAGCCGCCGTCGGTCACCACGCCGGCCACGCCGCGCTTCATCAGGCGCGTGACCAGGATCCCCCCGACCGAGGCCGCGCGCGGATTGTTGCGGCTGTCCATCACGAGCACCGCGCCCGGCGGGCAGGGTTCCACCGCCTTGCGCTGCGGATGCTCGGGATTGCGAAACGCCTCGAGCGGGTTGCGATCCTCGCGGGCCGGAATGTAGCGCAGCGTGAACGCCTCGCCCACCATGCTCTTGCTCAGGCGCCTGAGCGGCGTCACGCCCTGGATGACCTGGTTGCGCAGGCCGCGCTTGTAGAGCGCCGTGTCCAGCGTGGCCGTGCTGATCGCTTCCAGTTGGGCGCGCAGTGCGGGAGTCAGGATACTCATGGGATTGCCTCGATCGTTGTCGGTGTCGGTCGGTATCGAACGGTGAATGCCCCGCAAGCTTAATGCGACTTGCACGGCATCGGGTCGAAGCGATCGGGATCAAGATCGGGGGGCGGCGCCTTGCCGTGCTCGGGATCGGAATCGGCGCTTAGCGGCGATCCACCCACACCGTCTGCGCGTTGCAGAACTCGCGCAGGCCGAAGTGCGACAGCTCGCGGCCGAACCCGCTCTTCTTCACGCCGCCGAAGCCCACGCGCACGTCGCTCGCGCTGTAGCCGTTGATGAACACGCCGCCCACGTCGAGGTCGCGCGTGATCGATTCGGCCAGCGCCGCATCGGCCGTGAACACCGACGCCGTCAGGCCGAAATCGCTGTCGTTGGCCAGTTGCACGGCGTGCGCGGCATCGTCGGCGCGGATGATCGACGCCACCGGCCCGAACAGCTCCTCGCGGAACGCGGTCATGCCGGGCGTCACGCCGCTCAGCACCGTGGGCTGGTAGTAGTTGCCCTTGCCTTCCACCTTGGCGCCGCCCACCAGCAGCGTAGCGCCTTCGGTCAGCGTGCGCTCGACCTGGGCATGCAGCTCGTCGCGCAGGTCGTAGCGGGCCATCGGGCCGACGTAGTTGTCGGGATCGCGCGGGTCGCCCATGCGCAGCGCCTTGACGGCTTCGACGAAGCGCGCCGTGAACGTGTCGAGCACCGGCGCCTCGACGATGAAGCGCTTGGCCGCCGCGCACACCTGCCCCGAATTCTGGAAGCGCCCCGCTACCGCGGCCGCCACGGCCAGGTCGAGATCGGCGTCGGCCAGCACGATGAACGCGTCGGAGCCGCCCAGTTCGAGCACGCACTTCTTCAGCGCCGCGCCCGCCTGCGCGCCGATCGCCGAGCCGGCGCGCACGCTGCCCGTCACCGTGACGGTCGCAATCCGAGGATCGGCGATCGCCGCCGACACCAGCTCGTTCGACAGATTCACCAGCTCGAACACGCCGACCGGGAAATCGGCGCGCTCGAAAGCTTCGCGCAGCAGGTTCGCCGAGCCGAGCACGTTCGGCGCGTGCTTGAGCACGTAGGTGTTGCCGGCGGCCAGCGCCGGCACCGCGCCGCGCACCACCTGCCAGATCGGGAAATTCCAAGGCATGATCGACAGCACCGGGCCGAGCGGACGGTATTCGATGCGCGCCTTGTTGCCCTCGACGAGGGTCGGCTCCGGCGCGAGGAATTCGCCCGCGTGCTCGGCATACCAGTCGCACACGCCGGCCGACTTCTCGACCTCGGCCAGCGCCTGCTTGATCGGCTTGCCCATTTCGAGCGTGATCGTTTCGGCGATCCGCTGCGCATCGGCGCGCAGCGCCTGGCCGAGCCGCTTCAGCGCCGCGCCGCGCGCCTCGACCGACCGGCGCTTCCACTCGCCGAAGGCCGCCGCGCTGCGTTGCAGGGCCTGTTCCAGATCGTCCGGCCCCTGCACCGGGTAGGTGGCGACTTCCTTCCCGTCGAGCGGGCTAATGGAGCGGAAAACGGGTGCGTCTTGGCTCATGGTGATCTCCGTTGGCTTTCGATGGGAGGCAGTGTAAGCTCGGCCAACGCTCAATGAAACTGAATAGTTTTGAGCAAATCATTCACGTTTCGAGAATGTCGCCATGGATCTCGTCCAGCTGGAAATGTTTCAGGCCGTCGCCCGCCACGGCAGCATCGCGGCCGCCGCGCAGCAGGCCGTGCACCGCGTGCCGTCGAACCTGACCACGCGCATCAAGCAGCTGGAGGAGGAACCGGGCGTGGACCTGTTCACGCGCGAGAAGAACCGGCTGTCGCTGTTGCAATCGGGGCGGATTTTCCTCGATTACACGAGCCGGATCCTGAGCCTCGTGACCGAGGCGCGCGCCGTCACGGCGGGCCAGCAGCCGGTCTGGCGCTTCGCGCTGGGCGCGCTCGAAAGCACGGCGGCGGTGCGGATTCCGGCGCTGCTGGCCACCTACAACCAGCACTTTCCGCAGGTCGCGCTCGAACTGGCGACCGGGCCGTCGGGGCAGATGATCGACGGCGTGCTGAGCGGCGACCTGATCGCGGCGTTCGTCGACGGCCCGCTCGACCACGCGGAGCTGACCGGTTTTCCGGTGTTCGACGAGGAGATGGTGATCGTCGGGCCGGTCGCGCATGCGCCGATCCGCCGGGGCCGCGACGCGGACGGCGATGCGCTCTACGTGTTCCGCAAGAACTGCTCGTACCGCCGCCATCTCGAACGCTGGCTCGCCAACGACGGCGCGCTGCCCGGCGAGATCCGCGAGCTGGAGTCGTATCACGGCATGCTGGCCTGCGTGAGCGCGGGCGGCGGGCGCCCTCATCCGTCGATACAGCGTGCGCTCGCTGATGCCGAGCCGCGCCGCCAGCGCCTTGCGGGTGCCGCGGAAGTGCGCGGCGGCGCGGCGCAGCGCGTCGTCGTCCGGCGCGGCCGATCCCTGCAATCCCGACCATGCCCCCGCATCGGACGCCGCCCCGCGCAACGCGTCGGGCAAATGTGGCTCTCTTGAAATTTGAGTGGGTGAAAAGGGCCGCCGGGGTACGAAAACCTACGTCGCAAAACGGTATCTTCCCACCCCTAGCCCCGCCCCAAGGCGGGGAAGTCCTAGCCGCCGGACGGGCTCGGGGGCCAGGCGGCGCAAGGCTTTGCCTGGCCCGAGCCCTCAAGCGTGCTCGTAGATTTCTCCGCATCAAGGGTTCGCTGCGCCGGGCTTCGGCGATGCGGCGCAGAATCGATTCGGCGAGCAGGCCGATATCGCCCGCCGTGACGCGCGCGCACCGGCGGCAGATCGATCGGAAACGCGCTGATCCGGTAGTAGAGATCGGGGCGGAACCGCCCGTCGCCGATCATCTCGCGCAGCGGCTGATGCGTCGCCGCGACCAGCCGGAAATCGGCGCGCAGCGCCTCCACGCGGTCGACGCGCCGGAACGTGCCCGATTCGATCAGGCGCAGCAGCTTGACCTGCATCGACGCGGGCACGTCGCCGATCTCGTCGACGAACAGCGTGCCGCCTTGCGCGGTTTCGACGAGGCCCGGCTTGCGCGCCTGCGCGCCGGTAAACGCCCCTTTCTCGTAGCCGAACAGCTCGCTCTCGAACAGCGATTCGGCGATGCCCGAGCAATCGACCACCACGAACGGCCCGGTCGCGCGCGGGCTGGCCTCGTGCAGCGCCCGCGCGAACAGCTCCTTGCCGGTGCCAGATTCGCCGAGCAGCAGCACCGGTAGCGTGGACGGCGCGACGCGCTGTAACGCCGACAGCGGCGCGTTGAACGGCTCGGAACTGCCCACCAGGCCGCCCGCGCTCGGCCGCGCCGAGGCGCTGCGCACGGTGGTCAGCCGTTCGACATAGGCCGCGACCTCGCCCGCGGCATCGAACACCGGGCGCATTTCCACGTCGACATGTTCCGGCCCGCGCGGCGTGTGGTGGATGTGCAGCACGCGCGAGGCCGCCCCCGATTCGAGCGCCGCGCGCATCGGGCAGTGTTCGCCGGCCTGGTCGCACGGCACGTCGTAGTGATGCGAGACGCGGTAGCAGTGCCGCCCGACGTGCGCCTGCCCCGCCACGCCGAACTGGCTTTGATAGGCGGCGTTGGCGGCGAGAATCCGGTAATCGCGGTCGACCACGATCATCGGCTGCGGATCGTGTTCGAGGTAGGAGACGAGCGCGCCGAGGCCGGCGGGCGAGTCGGAGGCCGAATCGGGCGCAGCCGCGACTATCGGAATCGTGCGCGGCTTGCGCACGACCGCCGAAGCCGCATCGGCATCGAGGGCATCGGCAGAACCGGCGGGCGAAGCGGGACGGCGGCGGGTGGACATGGACAATCCGGGCAATGACAGGCAGGCTGCCAATTCTGCCACATGACTGCCACGACACTGCCACCCTTGGCAGCGAAGCTCGATTCCGCACGCACGATCTCTGCGCGCCGCGCCGGGTTCGCATGAAAAATCGCAACCGGATCAAGCCCCTGGCCGAACCTCGCGGCCCGCCCGCGCGCCTGGCACGCATCTTGTCTCTACAAACCGTTCTCGACCGTTTCCGGAGTACCCCAGCGATGTCCGCTCCCGCCTTCACCGTCGATTCGTTCTTCGACGCCGCCACCTGCACGGCCACCCACGTCGTGCTCGATACCGGCACGCGCGAATGCGCGATCGTCGATTCGGTGCTCGATTTCGATCCGAAGTCGGGCCGCACCGGCCATGCGAGTGCCGAGCGCGTCGCCGCGCACGTGGCGGCGCTCGGCGCGCGCGTGCACTGGCTGCTCGAAACCCACGTGCACGCCGACCATCTGTCCGCCGCGCCGTGGCTGCAGGCGCGCCTCGGCGGCGAGATCGCGATCGGCCGCGACGTGACGCGCGTGCAGAAGGTGTTCGGCGCGCTGTTCGACGCCGGCCCCGAGTTCGTGCCCGACGGCCGCCCGTTCGACCGGCTGATCGACGACGGCGACACGCTCGCGCTCGGCGCGCTGACGATCCGCGCGATCCACACGCCCGGCCACACGCCGGCCTGCATGACCTACGTGGTGGCGCGCGCCGACGGCGGCTCCGCGCCGGTCGACACCGCCGCGTTCGTCGGCGACACGCTGTTCATGCCCGACTACGGCACCGCGCGCTGCGATTTCCCCGGCGGCGACGCGCGCACGCTCTACCGTTCGATCCGCAAGGTGCTGAGCCTGCCGCCCGACACGCCGCTGTACCTGTGCCACGACTACCCGCCCGACGGCGGCCGCGCCGCCTGCGTGGTCACCACCGTGGCCGCGCAGCGCGAGGCGAACATTCACGTGCACGACGGCGTCGACGAGGACGGCTTCGTCGCGATGCGCACCGCGCGCGACGCCACGCTCGCGATGCCGGTGCTGATCCTGCCGTCGGTGCAGGTCAACATGCGCGCCGGCCAGCTGCCCGAGCCGGCGCCGAACGGCATCCGTTATCTGAAACTGCCGATCGATGCGCTTTGAGCGCCGCGGCCACCGCCTCCCATTGAAGGAATCCTGACCATGTCCGCCTCCCCCAGCGCCGCCGTGCCGACCGCGCGCCACGAGATCGTGATCGTCGGCGCCGGCTCGGCCGGCATCGCCACCGCCGCCAGCCTGCTCAAACGCGATCGCACGCTCGACATCGCGCTCGTCGATCCCCCCGCCGACACGCACTACTACCGGCCGGGCTGGACGATGGTGGGCGGCGGCGTGTTCGACGCGCCGTCCACGGCGCGGCCGATGGCGAGCGTCCTGCCGCGCGGCGTGACGCACATCCGCTCGGCCGTCACGGCGTTCTCGCCCGAGCAGCAGACCATCACGCTCGACGGCGGCGCGCGCTTCGGCTACCGGCAACTCGTGGTATGCCCCGGCATCGAACTGAACTGGGCCGGCGTCGAAGGCCTGGGCGACACGCTCGGCCGCCACGGCGTGACCTCGAACTACCGCTACGATCTCGCGCCGTATACGCGGCAGCTCGTGCAGGCGCTGCCGCAGGGCCGCGCGATATTCACGCAGCCGCCGATGCCGATCAAATGCGCGGTCGCGCCGCAGAAGGCCATGTATCTGTCGGCCGATCACTGGCGGCGCACGGGCCGCCTCGGCAACATCGAGATCGAATTTCACCTGGCCGCGCCGGCGCTGATGGAATCGGTGAAGGGCTACGGCATCGGCCTGAATTTCGGCGACACGCTGATCGCCGTGGACGGCCCCGCGCGCCTCGCCCGCTTCCGGCGCGCGCGCGCGGAAGCCGACGGCGGCGGCACCGAGGAGATCACGCGCGAATTCGACCTGCTGCACGCGGTGCCGCCGCAACGCGCGCCGGGCTTCGTGCGCGACAGCGCACTGGCCGATGCGGGCGGCTGGATCGACGTCGATCCGGCCACGCTGCGCCACCGCGCCTTCGAGAACATCCATGCGCTCGGCGACGCGATCAACACCCCCAACGCGAAAACGGCCGCCGCCGCGCGCAAGCAGGCGCCGGTGGTCCCGCACAACGTGCTGGCCGCGCTCGACCGCACGCAGGGCGTGGCGCGCTACGACGGCTACGGCTCGTGCCCGCTGACGGTCGAGCGCGGGCGTGTAGTACTGGCCGAGTTCCTGTACGGCGGCAAGGTCGCGCCGACCTTCCCCGCCTGGCTCAACGACGGCACGCGGCCGTCGCGGCTCGCGTGGTTCCTCAAGGAAACACTGCTGCCGCCCGTCTACTGGCACGCGATGCTGAATGAAGGGCCGCGAATGGTTCTCGGAGCCGGCCGTCGGCGACGCCTGAGCCGAGAACGACGCACCAAGCGACAACGCCCGGGATCGCGAACACGATCCCGGGCGTCGTTTCATGCGACGGCGCGCGTCAGGCCGCGATGGCCATCCGCCGCCGCTCGCGGCGCAGCATCGCCATGTTCGCGCCGATCACGCCGATCGTCACGGCGACGATGAACAGCGTGGCGAGCGCGTTCATCTCGGGGTTCAGGCCGAGGCGCACGCGCGAGAACACCACCAGCGGCAGCGTCGTCGAGCCGGGGCCGGACAGGAACGCCGACAGCACCAGATCGTCGATCGACAGCGTGAACGACAGCAGCCAGCCCGACACCAGCGCCTGCGAGATCAACGGCAGCGTGATCGTGAAGAACACCTTGAACGGCGTCGCGCCGAGATCGAGCGCGGCCTCCTCCAGCGAGGGGTCGAGTTCGCGCACGCGCGACTGCACGATGATCGCCACGTAGGAAAGGCACAGCATCACGTGCCCGAGCCAGATCGTGAACATGCCGCGCTGCGCCGGCCAGCCGATCCACTTCGCCAGCTCTATGAACAGCAGCAGCAGCGAGATCCCTTGGATCACCTCGGGAATCACGAGCGGCGCGTTGATCATGCCCGAGTAGAGCGCGAAGCCGCGAAAGCGGCCCATGCGGGCCAGCACGAAGCCGGCCCAGGTCCCGATGAACACCGAGGCGAACGCCGTCAGCACGCCGATCTTCAGCGACAGCCAGGCCGCCGCGATCAGTTCGTCGTCGGCCAGCAGCGCCGAATACCAGCGCGTCGAGAACCCCGACCACACCGTCACCAGCTGCGACGCGTTGAACGAGTAGACGATCAGGCTCAGGATCGGGATGTACAGGAACGCGAAGCCGAGCCCGAGCACCGCGATCCGCAGATAACGATTCGGCATCATTTGCGGCGGCCCTCCAGTTCCTTCGCCTGGAAGTGCTGGAACGCCGCCATCGGCACCAGCAGCAGCACCATCGCGCAGGTCACCGCCGAAGCCATCGGCCAGTCCGCGTTGTTGAAGAACTCGTTCCACATGACGCGGCCGATCATCAGCGTATCGGCGCCGCCGAGCAGTTCGGGGATCACGTATTCGCCCACCGCCGGAATGAACACCAGCAGGCAGCCCGCGACGATGCCGTTCCTCGAGAGCGGCAGCGTGACCGTCAGGAACGCCTTCCACGGCTTCGCGCCGAGGTCGTACGCGGCTTCGAGCAGGCGCAGATCCATCTTCACGAGGTGCGCGTAGAGCGGCATCACGAGGAACGGCAGGTAGGTGTAGACCATGCCGATATACACCGCGACGTTGGTGCGGTACAGCTCGATCGGCGAATGGATCAGGCCGATGCCGATCAGGAAATTGTTCAGAAGCCCGTTGTTCTTGAGAATGCCGATCCACGCATACACGCGGATCAGGAACGACGTCCAGAACGGCAGAATCACCGCCATCATCAGCAGGTTGCGCGAGGCCGGGTTCGAGCGCGCGATGTAGTACGCCATCGGATAGCCGAGCAGCAGGCACAGGAACGTCGTGACGGTCGCCACCCACACCGAGTTCACGTAGGTCGCGAAATACAGGCTGTCGGTGAACAGGAACGCGTAGTGCGACAGGTTCAGCTTGATGTTCAGCGCGCCGTCCGCGAACGAGGTCAGTTCGGTGTACGGAGGAATGCCGAGGTTCAGTTCCGCGAAGCTGATCTTCACGACCAGCAGGAACGGCACCGCGAAGAACAGCACGAGCCAGAAGAACGGCCCCGCGATCACGACCGTGCGGCCGCTCAGGCCGAGCTTGCGCATCGGCCAGCCGAAGAACGTGGACAGCGCGCTCATGACGTCAGCACCACGCCGACCGTGGCGCTCCAGCGCACGTAGATCTCGTCGTTCCAGCCCGGCGTGTCGATTTCCGACAGCGCGAGGCTGGTGGCATTGGCGATCACCGTCTTGCCCGAATCGAGCTTGACGTGATACAGCGAGTAGCAGCCCATGTAGGCTACGTTGGTGATCACGCCGTGCCCCCAGTTGTGGGCGCCCTCGGGCGGCTTGCGCGTGAGCGCGATGCGCTCGGGGCGCACCGACACCGTCACGGCCATGCCGAGCGGGCCCGTGATGCCGTGGCTCACGTGCAGGCGGCACGGCAGGTCCGGCGTCTCGATGAACACGTAATCGGGTTCGTCCTCGACCACGTTGCCCTCGAACAGGTTCGTCGAGCCGATGAACTCGGCGGAGAAGCGGCTGCTCGGATATTCGTAGACTTCGCGCGGCGCGCCGATCTGCACGATCCGGCCTTCGCTCATCACGGCGATACGGTTCGCCATCGTCATCGCCTCTTCCTGATCGTGCGTGACCATGATGCAGGTGACGCCGACCTTGTCGAGAATGTTGACGAGTTCGATCTGGGTGTGCTGGCGGATCTGCTTGTCGAGCGCCGACATCGGTTCGTCGAGCAGCAGCAGCTTGGGCCGCTTGACCAGCGAACGCGCCAGCGCCACCCGCTGCTGCTGGCCGCCCGAAAGCTGGTGCGGCTTGCGCGTCGGGTAGCGGCTCATCTGCACCAGCTCGAGCGCATCGCGCACGCGCTCCTTCAGCTCGGCCCTCGGCGTGCCTTCCTGCTTGAGGCCGTACGCCACGTTCGCCTCCACCGACATGTGCGGGAACAGCGCGTACGACTGGAACATCATGTTCACGGGCCGCTTGTACGGCGGCATCTGCGCGAGATCCTCGCCGTCGATCAGGATCTTGCCCGAGGTGACGGTTTCGAGGCCGGCCAGCATGCGCAGCAGCGTGGATTTCCCGCAGCCGGAACTGCCCAGCAGTGCGAACAGTTCGCCCTTCTCGACGGAGAGATTGACCTGGCGCACCGCGGTGGTGTCGCCGAACTGCTTGACCACGTCGACGATCTGCACGAAGTTCGCGGCGTTTGCCGCCGGCGAAACGTTGGGCGGGCTGGACGGCGCAGCGGCGGACGACAAGCGCGACTGGCTATTCATGATCTGCTGCATCACTCCTGGGCAGTACCAAATAGCCTCTCTTGAATTTCGAGTGGGTGGATTTTTCCGGGTCAAGGGCAGGCAAAGCCTTGCGCCGCCTGGCCCCCGAGCCAGTCCGGCGGCGAGAACTTCCCCGCCTTGGAGCGGGGCTAGGGGTGGGAAGATACCGTTTTGCGACGTAGGTTTTCGTACCCCGGCGGCCCTTTTCACCCACTCAAATTTCAAGAGAGCCACCAAACAAAGGCGGTTGAGACGAACAAAGCCCCCGGGGGCCCCATGGGCTTGATGGGACGGCATCGAATCCGGGGCGGGCTTCAGCGGCCGGACTTGAACTCGGTCCAGAGCCGCGTCTGCAGACGCTGGATTTCAGGCGGCAGCGGCTTGAGCAGGAACAGCGTCTTGACCACGTCGGCCGGCGGGTACACGGCCGGATCGTTCGCCACGTCCTTGCTGACGAACTGGCGGGCCGCGGCGTTCGCGCTCGGGTAGTACACCGTGTTGGTGATCGCCGCGTGCACCTTCGGGTCCTCGATGTAGTTGATCCATTCTAGGGCCGCTTCCTTGTTCTTCGCATCCTTCGGGATCGCCATCACGTCGAACCACACGGGCGCGCCGCCCTTCGGAATGTAGTACTCGACCTTGTACGGCTTCTTCGCTTCCTGCGCGCGGTGCTTGGCAATCACGACGTCGCCCGACCAGCCGTAGGCGAAGCAGATGTCGCCGCCGACCAGATCGTTGATGTAGCCCGACGAGTTGAACTGCGTGATGTACGGGCGGATCTTCTTGAGCATCGCCATCGCGGCCTGGTAATCGGCCGGGTTGGTGCTCATCGGATCCTTGCCGATGTAGTGCAGCGCGGCGGCGAACATCTGGTCCGGCGCGTCGAGCACCGAAACGCCGCACGCCTTCAGCTTCGAGATGTTTTCCGGCTTGAACAGAATGTCCCAGCTGTCGAGCGGCACCTTGCCGAGGATCTGCTGGGCCTTGTTGACGTTGTAGGCGAGGCCCGTCGTGCCGTAGGCCCAGTGCACCACGTACTTGTTGCCCGGATCGGCACCGGCCACCAGCGCCATCAGTTGCGGATCGAGGTTCTTCAGGTTCGGCAGCTTCGACTTGTCGAGCGGCGCGAAGATGCCGGCGGCGATCTGCTTGCCGGCGTAGTTGCTGGTGGGCACCACGATGTCGTAGCCCGAGCTGCCGGTCAGCAGCTTGGCCTGCAGCGTGTCGTCGCTGTCGTAGTTGTCGTAGCGGACCTTGACGCCCGTTTGCTTCTCGAAGTTGGGGATGGTGTCCTTGGCAATATAGTCGGACCAGTTGTAGATATTGAGCTGCGTGTCCTTCGCCGAAGCGACCGTCGCGACCACGCACAGCGAGAGGGCCATCAACCGGCCAGCTACCTTTGCGTTCATCCCGTTCTCCCGTCCGGCCCTATGCTGGCCGGTATCGACTGTCGTCACGACGGCCCGCCAACGCGACCCGTCCCTGAAAAACCCGAAAAGTATCACTAATCCCGGAGTGTCACAAAAAAATGCGCCGATGTCGCGCAAACGGAACACCTGCCGGGAGTCGCGGCAATTTTATCGGGTTATACGAGCCTGTCCACCCGAAAAAATATCGGGCGGATCGGGGCAATGCCATGGCTCGGCAGCCCCGCGCGAGCGCCATTCCGTTTGAAGCTCGCCGCTTAATTACAATAGGCCGACTTGTCGCAGTGTCCTTGTTGCGGCACGACACTCCTCCGTGCTTCGCCAATCCATCGTACTCATGCGCCATCGATCCGATCGTTCGCCCGTCCTCGCCTGCTCGCCCGCCTCCGCTTTCGCTCCCGTCACCCCCGCCCGTCGCGCCGTACGTTCGGCAGGCCTGCGCACGGCCTGGTGCCGCGCCTGCTGCCGGTGACGCTGCTCTGCGCGACCGGCGCCGCGCCCGCGACCGTCTCGCTCGTGCAGCCGGCTCGCGAAGCCGCGGCCGACGCGCCGCTGACGCTCACGCGGATCTACTCGGACGACGACCGCGCGCCGCTGCCCGTCACCGCGCCCGATTCGATCGACGTGACCGTGACCAACGCCGAGCAGCCGCCGGTGCCGGTCAAGCTGGTGCGCGACGCAATCGTCCACGAGGCCGGAATCAGGGTTCGTAAGCAGGCTGAAGTTGCATGACAGAGGCGACAACTACCTTGACGCGCACCGTCTCACACGTGCCGCGCTGCCAAGGGCTGTGCGGGTCGCAGAAGTAGACGCGAACGTTGGTCGCGGCTGTCAGTTCGGCATGTCGCGCCATCTCGCGGCCTTGGTCGTAGGTCACGTCTGGCGCAGCGGTTCGACGAGCAATTGAAGCTTGGTCGTGAAGGCGGCCAGGGCCGACGCGGCAGTCGCGTCCGGCATCTTGGCCAGCAGCACGGCGCGGCTCATGCGCTCAACGAGGACGGCCACGGACGACTTGTTGCCGGCGCCCTTGATGAGGTCGCCTTCCCAGTGGCCGGGCATGAGGCGGTCGT
>WNEB01000089.1 GCA_009914575.1 Burkholderia gladioli | reverse complement strand
CTCGAGCATCGGCAGCAGCAACTGGGCTTGCTCGGCAAGGCCCGCGCGCAGCGCTTCGTGCTCTTGTTTACCAACAACACGACACTCAGCATCAGCACGACGGTTCGGTTTCTTGGTAGGCTTCATTTCGGCGGTTCTCCTATTCGGGAGGTTGGTCCTGGAAACCCGATTCTCTCGGATTCCTACGGGAACCGCCGCCTTCAACCTTCAACTACGTTTGGGACACCGCCATTCGCCGCCCTGGAACCTGTCAGTCAAGGTCTGCGCGAGCACTTCGGCTCGACCGAAGCCGACGCCGACCGCGGACTGTCGCTGCGGATGGATCACGGCTCGCAATACACGTCGGACGACTTCCGCAACCAGATCAAATTCTGGGGCGTGACGCCGAGCTACGCCTTCGTCGCCGAGCCGCAGACCAACGGCGTCGCCGAGCGCTTCAATCGGACCATGAAGGAGCAAGCTATCCACGGGCATCTGTTCAAAAACGTAGAAGAGGTACGGGCTGCCGTCGTCGCGTTCAAGGATCGATACAATCGCGAATGGCGCCTCGAGAAACTGGGCTTCAAATCACCTCTCGAAGCCCGTCAGGCCAGCCTCTTGAAGTTCGCGGCCTGATCGCAAAACCGTGTCTAAACAACCGGATCCGCTACAGTGGTGCCAACTACCTCTGGATCCTCGCCGTCGCCCTGCATCGATCACTCGAAAAACGTGTTGTCCATGATCGGAAGTCTACCTAATCTATGAAACCCCGCCGTCCCAACCTTCAACTACGAATGGGACACCGCCCCGCCTTGGCGGCGTCGCCCGACTTTTCGAGTTCCGTGATCGAATCGTCGACCACCTTCTTGAACGCCGGATCGTCCTTGCGCATCATGCAGCCGTAGGCTTCTTCCGATTGCGGCGTGCCGACGATCACCCAGTTGTCCGGCTTCTTGGCCTTGGCGCGTTCGCCTGCCAGCAGCGCGTCGTCCATCATGAACGCCACGGCGCGGCCCGTTTCCAGCGTCTGGAACGATTCGCCGTGATCCTTCGCCCTGATGATGTTCATGCCCATCTGCTTGTCGTTGTTCATCGCGCGCAGCAGGCGTGCCGACGTGGTGTCCGCCGTCGTCACGACGGTCTTGCCCTTCAGGTCGGCGAAGTCCTTCACGCCCGAATCCTTCGAGGTCATCAGGCGCGTGCCGATCACGAAATAGGTGGTCGAGAAGGCGGCCTGCTTCTGGCGGTCGAGGTTGTTGGTGGTCGAGCCGCATTCGATGTCGACGGTGCCGTTCTGCACCAGCGGAATGCGGTTCTGCGACGTGACGGGAATGTTCTTCACCTGCAGGTTCGGCAGGCTCAGCTTCTTCTTTACGGCGTCGACGATTTTCATCTGGAAGTCACGCGCGTACCCGATCACATTCTGGTTCTGGTCGTAGTACGAGAACGGGATCGACGACTTGCGGTGACCGAGTGCGATCACGCCGGTGTCTTTGATCTTCTGGCTCTCTTGAAATTTAAGTGGGTGAAAGGGCCGCCGGGGTACGAAAACCTACGTCGCAAAACGGTATCTCCCCACCCCTAGCCCCGCCCCAAGGCGGGGAAGTCCTCGCCGCCGGACGGGCTCGTAGATTTTTCCGGGTCAAGGGTTCGCTGCGCCGGGCTTCGCCCGCCCTTGACCCGGAAAAATCCACCCACTCGAAATTCAAGAGAGGCGATCTTCTTCAGCGCCCCGGTTTCTTGCGCAACGGCCCCGCCTGCGAACGTGGCGAGAGCGGCGGCCATCAGCAGCGCTTTCTTGAAATTCATCTGGTATCTCCTTGGGCTAACCGGCGCCAGTCTAGCAAAGTAATTTTTTTGAAAGTAATTATTGTTAACCACTGTTTTTATTGCGCAACGACCGCTCGCGGCCGTGCGAAATGCGCCTAAGTCAGGCGTACGGATGCGACGAAGCGGGTAGCCGCGGCATCGTGTCGATCGTCGCCCGAAGGCGTCGATCAGGGGTAGAGACCGCGCATTTCGCGCGCCTGAAGGATGCGTCTGCAAGCCACGATGAAGGCGACCGTACGCACCGTCACACCGTGCTCTTCCGACACCGCCCAGACGCCGCCGAACGCTTCGCGCATGATGCGTTCGAGACGCAGGTTGATCTCGTCCTCGGTCCAGAAGAAGCTCGAGAAATCCTGCACCCATTCGAAGTACGAGACGGTCACGCCGCCGGCGTTGGCGATCACGTCGGAGATCACCAGCGTGCCGTTGGCCGCGAGGATGTCGTCGACCGCCGTGGTGGTCGGGCCGTTCGCGCCTTCCACGACGATCTTCGTGCGGATCTTGCCGGCGTTCTTCTCGGTGATCTGGTTTTCCAGCGCGACCGGAATCAGGATTTCGGTTTCGATGGTCCAGGACTCGTCGTTCGGGATCGATTCCGCGCCTTCGAAGCCCGCCACGCCGCCGGTGCGCGCCACGTGATCGAGCAGCTTCACGGCATCGAGGCCGCCCGGCTGGTAGATCGTGCCGGTGTGATCCTGCACCGTGATGACCTTCGCGCCCGCTTCCTGGAACAGCTTGCCGGCGATCCCGCCGAAGTTGCCGAAGCCCTGCACGGCGATGCGCGCGCCGTCGATCGCGACGCCATTCTTCTTCGCCGCTTCGCAACCCACCACGAACACGCCGCGGCCGGTGGCCTCGCGACGATCGAGCGAGCCGCCCAGCGTGATCGGCTTGCCGGTCACGACGCCGGTGGCGGTCTGGCCCTGGTTCATCGAGTAGGTGTCCATCATCAACGCCATCACCTGTTCGTTGGTGTTGACGTCGGGTGCCGGAATGTCCGTGTTCGGCCCGATGATGATGCCGATCTCGCTCGTGTAGCGGCGCGTCATGCGCTCGAGTTCGCCGCGCGAGAACTTCTTCGGATCGACGCGGATGCCGCCTTCGCGCCGCCGTACGGCACGTTGACGACCGCGTTCTTGACCGACATCCACGCCGACAGCGTCACGTCCTGGTGATAACGGATGCCGCCCTTGCCCGGGCCGCGCGACACGTTGTGCTGCACGCGATAGCCCTCGAAGTGGGCCACCGTGCCGTTATCGAGTTCGATCGGCACGTCGACCACGAGAATGCGCTTCGGGCGCTTCAGCGTTTCGAGCCAGCGCGACAGCGAGCCGAGATACGGCGCGACGCGATCGACCTGCTGCAGCTCCAGGTAGTTGCCCCACGGGCCCAACGCTTCTGCGTTCAGGTAGTACGGCACGGATTGCAGACGGCACGGATTGCACGGGGGACGGGGACTGCGGTTGCGAAGACATGGATTCTCCAACGGTCAGCGAATGACGCCATTGTCGAAAAACGCATTTTCGAAATCCAATGCCGTTTGCTTATTTGATTATGCGTTTTTTGCATGATCGCTCTATTGCTGGGCAAAGCGCGTGTTCCGAGCGTGAACGGTAGCAATCGGCATGCCTTCCAACCGCTGCGTACGAGCGGTTTGCGCGAGTACCCTCGTCGACCGCGCGGGATTCAGCCGGCGCGCTGCGCGAGCTCGTCGGTGACGGCGTCCCACAGCGCGCGCACCAGGGCATGGCGGGCGTCGTCGCCTTGCGCGGCAAGCTTGTCGCGGTAAAGCCGGATCTCCATGTTCAGCGTGAACGGCTGCGCGGCGCCGGCGCGCGCCGGTCGGTCGAGCCGGATCAGCGCGCCGCCGGCCACCGCATCCTCCACCGCGCTGTGCGGCAGGAACGCCACGCCGTGCCCGGCCAGCGCCATCGCCTTCAGCCCTTCGGCCATGTCGGTTTCGTACACGCGGTCGAGATACAGCGGCTCGCGCGCGTTGGCGATGATCACTTCGGTCATCCGGCCCAGATAGGCGTTCGGCGTGTAGGACAGGTACGGCACCGGCGCGTCGGCGTCGCCGAGAACGGGCTGATCGGTTCCATGCCGAGCGTGAGCATGTCGTAGCGCGCCGGATCGAGCGCGACCGGATGGCTCGGATGGTGATACCCCATCACCAGATCGCAGCCGCCTTCCACCAGCGAGAGCACCGCATCGTGCACGTTCAGCGCCCGCAGCCGCGTGTGCACCGGGCCGAGCTTGGCTTCGATGCGCTGCAGCCAGAACGGAAAATAGGTCAGCGAAAGCGTGTGCGGCACGGCGAACTCGATGGTCGGCACCGGCGCCACGGCGTGACCGCGCAGCAGCGTGCGCGCCTCGTGCGCCTGCGACAGCATGGTCAGCGCCTGTTCCAGGAACACCTGGCCGGCCTGCGTGAGCCGCGTGGGATAGACGGAACGGTCGATCAGCTCGGTGCCGAGCCACGCTTCGAGCGCCTGGATGCGTCGCGAGAACGCCGGCTGCGAGACGTGCCGCAACTCGGCCGAACGGCTGAAGCTGCGCGTCTCCGCGAGCGAGACAAAGTCTTCCAGCCATTTCAGTTCCATGCGGACCCTTGCTGCGCGGCGATTGCGGAGTCCGCAGTGTAGCCGCGCACCGAAGCGATCCGGCTGCACTTGTGCGGTGCCGCACGCGTGCCAGGTTTGCGCAGCCGGCCGCGCGCCGCACCGCCCGTCACGTGCGCGGGCCGGAATCCGCACCCCGCGCGCCATCCCGCACCGGCCCCCGAAACATGCACGCCAATGGCATGAAGCTTGCAAAAGACCGCCAGGGCAGCGGCGCCCGATCGCGCCGAGCCGCCCCTCGACCGACCGCTCATTTCAGAGGCCACCGATGACGACTTCCCTCCGCGCTTCGCTCGCGAGCGGCAACTGGCGCTCCCTGCTTGCCTGCTTCCTCTATTTCGACACGGGCTTCACGGTATGGGTGCTGTATGGCCCGCTCGCGCCGTTCATCTGCAAGGACATCGCGATGACGGCGGCCCAGCAGGGCTTTCTGGTCGCGGTGCCGGTGCTGGCGGCGGCGATTCTGCGCGTCACGCTCGGCAACCTCTATCAATCGACCGACGACCGCCGCATCGCACTGATGGGCGTGCTGCTGTCGGCGATCCCGGCCGTGGTGCTGCCGTTCGTGCCGGGCGCGCCGTCCTACACGCTGCTGCTGGTGCTCGGCGTGTTCCTCGGCATCGGCGGCGCGAGCTTCGCCGTGGCGCTGCCGATGGCGGGCAGCAGCTATCCGCCGAAGGTGCAGGGGCTGGTGCTCGGGCTGGCCGCGGCCGGCAACATCGGCGCGGTGCTCGACGGCTTCCTGTTCCCGCACCTGGCCGCCGCGCTCGGCTGGAAGATGTCGACCGCCGCCGCGCTGCCGCTGCTGGCGATCGCCGGCTTCGCGCTGTTCGCGTGGGCCGAGGATCGCGGCGAGAAGAGCGGCAGCACGCCGCGCGCGCTCGGCGCCTTCGCGATCTAGCTGGGCGGGCTGCTGGCGCTGGTGCTGGCCGTTCACGCCGGGCTGTTCGGTGCGGGCAAGACGGGCGTGCTGCTGCCCGTGCTCGGCGCGCTGCTGGCGATCCTGGTGCTGCCGGCGCATTACCGCAAGGTGCTGGCCGAGCGCGACACGTGGGTGGTGATGCTGGTCTACAGCATCACGTTCGGCGGCTTCGTCGGCATGTCCTCGTATGTCACGCTGCTGCTGACCAACCTCTATCAGATGCCGAAGATCGAGGCGGGCCTGTTCATGTCGCTGCTGGCGTTCCTCGGCGCGATCGTGCGGCCGTTCGGCGGCTACCTGGCCGACCGCGTGACGGGCGTGCGCGCGCTGATCGTGCTGCTCGCGGCGATCGCCGCGGTCGATTTCGCGTTCGCCGCCTGGATGCCGCGGCTCGCGGGCGGCATCGCGCTGCTGGTGTGCCTGTATCTGGCGTTCGGGCTCGGCAACGGCTCGACGTTCCAGCTGGTGCCGCACCGCTGGCGCGACCGCACCGGGCTGCTGTCGGGGATCGTCGGCGCGACCGGCGGCATCGGCGGCTTCTATCTGCCCGTCATCATGGGCATCGCCAAGGAAAGCACCGGCAGCTACCAGCTCGGCTTTGCGACGTTCGGCGCGCTGGCCGCCGTCGCCTGCGGGCTGGTGGTGATGCTGCGCACGCAATGGCTCGGCTGGGCCAGCACCGCGTCGCACAGCGCGACCGGCGGCGCGTTGCATACGGCGCACGCGACCGAGTAAGCCTGATCGGGGTTCGTGGCCGACCGGCGGCAGCGCGGCCGTTGACCGGTCATGGTCCGGTCGCGGCTGCGGGTTGGCTGCGGCTTGATCGCCGCTCGGCCTTGGCTCGGCCGCTACCGGGTCACGGCCCCGACTGCGATGGCACCGCAACCGACGCACAACTCCGCCGCCTTCCGCCCCGCCCGGCCCCCCGCCGGGCGGCCCGCACGACGCGCCGCCGGGACCGTCCCCCGCCGATGGTAAAATTAGCCTATCTTGAATTTCGAGTGGGTGGATTTTTCCGGGTCAAGGGCGGGCGAAGCCCGGCGCAGCGAACCCTTGATGCGGAGAAATCTACGAGCACGCTTGAGGGCTCGGGCCAGGCAAAGCCTTGCGCCGCCTG
>WNEB01000088.1 GCA_009914575.1 Burkholderia gladioli | reverse complement strand
TCAAATTCTGGGGCGTGACGCCGAGCTACGCCTTCGTCGCCGAGCCGCAGACCAACGGCGTCGCCGAGCGCTTCAATCGGACCATGAAGGAGCAAGCTATCCACGGGCATCTGTTCAAAAACGTAGACGAGGTACGGGCTGCCGTCGTCGCGTTCAAGGATCGATACAATCGCGAATGGCGCCTCGAGAAACTGGGCTTCAAATCACCTCTCGAAGCCCGTCAGGCCAGCCTCTTGAAGTTCGCGGCCTGATCGCAAAACCGTGTCTAAACAACCGGATCCGTTACAACCCACTCAAATTTCAAGAGAGCCAAAAAAGGGCAAGGCGCACACCTGCCGGCAAGCGCCCCACCCTTTCTTTTCGTTCGTGCGCCCGTCACTCGCGACGACAGGCGGTTCATTCGTTGCCCGGCGCGCTCAGTGCAGGCCGGCCACGTAATCGGCCACCGCCTTCACTTCGCTGTCCGACAGGCGCGATGCGATCTGATGCATCGGCTCGTTGTTGTTGCGTGTGCCCTGCTGGAACGCCGTGAGCTGCGCGACCGTGTAATCGGCCCACTGCCCCGACAGGCGCGGATACTGCACCGGAATGCCTTGCCCGGTCGGGCCGTGACAGCTGGCACACGCCGGCACTCCCTTATCGGCGATCCCGCCACGGTAGATCTTCTGCCCCAGCGCAACCGTGGCCGCGTTGCGCGCGACGCCCGGTTTCGCCGTTTGCGCCCCGTAATAGACCGTCACGTTGCGCGCATCCGCCTCGCTCAATGCGCCGGCAAAACCGGCCATCACCGCACTGCTGCGCGCCGGCGCCTTCGCACCCGGCTGCGTCTTGAAATCGTGCAGTTGCTTGAGCAGATATTCGGGATGCTGGCCGGCCAGCTTGGGAAACGCCGCCGTTGCGCTGTTGCCGTCCGCACCGTGGCACGATGCGCAGACCGCCGTGGCGATCGCCTTGCCCCGCTCGAGATCCGGCTTGGCCGGATCCGCTGCATACGCCTGCGTCGCGAAACCCGTGAACCCTGCCGCAACCTGAAGCGTGATCAGAGACTTGCACAGTCGATTCATTCGCACACCCTGTTTCGTCTTGTGGGAATTTGAGTTCTGCAAACGACGGTAGCCAGTCTACAGCAGAAAGCCTCTGCAACCCTCCCACAGGGCTTCGCGAAAACCGCCGTATTGTACAATATCGTGTTTAAAGCCCCGTTCCGGCTATCAGAGTTATTGCGCGGATTTCCGCGTGTATCCAACCGAGCGGATCATTGCGGGGCATCCCGCCTTCACGCGCGCTCCGCGCCTCCTCGCTCCGTCCGCCCTCATGGCCTTCCTGCTCCATCAAGCCCGTTTCTATACGACCGTCAATCATCTGCGCGACCTGCCGCCCACGGTGATCCCGGAAATCGCGTTCGCCGGTCGGTCCAACGCGGGCAAATCGACGGCGATCAACATCCTGTGCAACCAGAAGCGGCTTGCCTTCGCGTCGAAAACGCCGGGCCGCACGCAGCACATCAACTATTTCTCGGTCGGCCCCGAAGCCGAACCGGTCGCGAACCTGGTCGACCTGCCCGGCTACGGCTATGCGGAAGTGCCCGGCGCGGCCAAGGCGCACTGGGAAGCACTGCTGTCGGCCTATCTGAAGACCCGGCCCCAATTGCGCGGCATGATTCTGATGATGGATTCGCGCCGGCCGCTGACCGAACTGGATCGCCGCATGATCGAGTGGTTCGCGCCGACCGGCAAACCGATCCACACGCTGCTGACGAAATGCGACAAATTGACTCGCCAGGAAAGCATCCTCGCGTTGCGCGGCACGCAGAACGAACTGAAGGCCTATCGCGAGGCCGGCTATGCAGGCGAGCTGACCTGCCAGCTGTTTTCGGCACTCAAGCGCGTGTGGCTCGACGACGCGCACACGCAGATCGAAGGCTGGCTGCGTCCGTCGGTCGCCGGCGAAAATGACGCAGCTGTAGCAGAATGACCGCTCCGCGCCGAGGAGGCGCGGCCCCGAACGGAGGCTTGCCGTCGGTTGGCGCATAAAAAAACCCGCCGTGAAACGGCGGGTCAAACAGCCTAATCGAACTACGACAGGCACCCGCTCAGGGAGGAGAAGCGGGGAGTGCCGCGCTTGGCGCGGAACTCGATCGCTATCATATGCCATTGTGTCGAAATTTCACCGAAGGCTGCCGTAAGCCATCCTTCAGACTGATTCCAGCGATTCCGTCATGAGCCTCCATCACTTGCACCGCCCGCGCAGAATGCGCCGCGACGATTTCTCGCGTCGCCTGATGCGCGAAAACATCCTCACCACCAACGATCTGATCCTGCCCGTCTTCGTCGTCGAAGGCACCAACGTGCGCCAGGCGGTGCCGTCGATGCCCGGCGTCGAGCGCGTCTCGGTCGATCTGCTGATGGGTGTGGCCGAACAGTGCGTCGCGCTCGGCGTGCCCGTGCTGTCCCTGTTTCCAGCCATCGATCCGTCGCTGAAGACGCCCGACGGTCGCGAGGCGACCAACCCGGCCGGCCTGATCCCGCGCGCCGTGCTGGAGCTGAAGAAGCATTTCCCCGATCTCGGCGTGCTGACCGACGTCGCGCTCGATCCGTACACGAGCCATGGCCAGGACGGCGTGCTCGACGAGAACGGCTACGTGATCAACGACGACACGATCGAGATCCTGATCGAGCAGGCGCGCGCGCAGGCCGAAGCCGGCGTCGACATCGTCGCGCCGTCGGAGATGATGGACGGCCGCATCGGCGCGATCCGCGAGGTGCTCGAGAGCGACGGCCACATCCACACGCGCATCATGGCCTATTCGGCCAAGTTCGCGTCGGCGTTCTACGGCCCGTTCCGCGATGCGGTCGGTTCGGCCTCGAACCTCGGCAAGAGCAACAAGATGACCTACCAGATGGACCCGTCGAACTCCGACGAAGCGCTGCGCGAAGTCCGGCTCGACATCGAGGAAGGCGCGGACATGGTGATGGTGAAGCCGGGCATGCCCTACCTCGACATCGTGCGTCGCGTGAAGGACGAGTTCCGCTTCCCGACCTACGTCTATCAGGTCAGCGGCGAGTACGCGATGCTGAAGGCCGCCGCGCAGAACGGCTGGCTCGATCACGACAAGGTGGCGCTCGAATCGCTGCTCGCGTTCAAGCGGGCAGGCGCGGACGGCGTGCTGACCTATTTCGCGCTCGACGCGGCTCGGCTGCTGCGCGACCAGAAGTAAGCACCGCGCGCCGTCCGGCGCGCTGCGCAATGCAAAACGGCGAAGCGTATTCAACGCTTCGCCGTTTTTTCATGCCCATACGCGGGCGCCGGCCCGGTGCTCAGGCCGTGGGCGCCCGGCGCGGTCGAGGCTGCGCAGGAAGCGATCGGCGGCCTGATAGCCGACCACGCGGTCCAGTTCGTGCCCGTCCGCACCGAACACGATGATGCCCGGCGGCCCGAACAGACCGAAGCGCTTCAGCAGCGCCTGATCGTCGGCGTTGTTGGCGGTGACGTCGGCACGTACCAGATGCAGTTGCGCGAGACGCGCCTGCACGCGCGGATCGGTAAAGGTGAGGTGTTCCATCTCCTTGCACGACACGCACCAGTCGGCATAGAAATCGAGCATCACGGGGCGGCCGGCGGTCTTGATCACCTGATCCAGATCCGCGCTGGAGCGCACCGGCGCGAACACCGGCCCTTCATGCGCGGCAGCGACCGCAGCGCCGGGCGCGACGGCTGCGCCGCCTCGCGACGCGAACACCGCGAGCGGTCGCAGCGGATCGGTCGAACCGGCAGCCAAGCCCACCAGCAGCACCGCCGCCCAGATCGCGAATGCCGCGCCCACACCGCGACCCAGGCGGCGCCAGATCGACGTGCCGCCGGCGGTCGGCGTGAACAGCCCGGTGGCCGCCGCGGCGATCAGCAGCCAGAGCGCGGCCAGGCCGATCTGCAGCGATGCGCCAAGCACCGGCCAGACAATCCAGAGCGCGGCCGCAAGCAGCACCACGCCGAAAAACACCTTCACGCCGTCCATCCACGCGCCCGCGCGCGGCAGCAACGTGCCGGCGCCCAGGCCGATGATCAACAGCGGCACGCCGAGGCCAAGCCCCATCGCGAACAGCGCGGCGCCGCCGAGCAGCGCGTTGCCGGTATTCGCGATGAACACCAGCACGGCGAACAGCGGCGCCGTCATGCATGCGCCGACCACCAGCGCCGACAACGCGCCCATCGTCGCGACCGCCAGGAAGCGGTCGCCCGAACGGCGGCCCGATGCCTGCGCGGCGCCGTCCTGCCAGCGCTGCGGCAGCGAGATGTCGATGCCGCCGATCAGCGTCAGCGCAAACACGGTCAGCAGCAGGCCGAACGCGCCAAGCATCCACGGGTTCTGCAGCCATGCGCCGAGGCTCTGCCCGACCAGCGCCGCGGCAATCCCGAGCACCGTATAAACCAGCGCCATCCCGACCACATAAGTCAGCGACAGCAGGAAGCTGCGCGTGCGCGTGGCCTGCGTGCCCTCGCCGATGATGATCGCGGAAAGGATCGGAATCATCGGGTAGGAGCACGGCAACAGGCTCAGCACCATGCCGGCCACGAAGAACAGCGCGACGATCGTCAGGAAGCCGTGGCCTTCGAGCAGCGACTGGGCGTAATCGGCGCTCGTGACGCGCTCGTACCAGCTGCCGTCGGCGGCGGTCGTCGCCGGCGCCGATGGGGGGGGGGGCGCCGCGGACGATTGAAGGGCCGGCGATGGGGTCTGCGCGGGCGATGCCGCTGCCGTCAGCGCTGCGGCGTCAACGTGTACGACGTGTTCGGCGGGCGGATAGCAAATGCCGCCATCGGCACAACCCTGCGACGTCACCGAGAGATCGAACGGCCCCGACGCCTTCGTCACCGGCAGGTGGATGACCAGGTCGCCGCGATAGGTTTCGACGTTCTTGGCGAACGTCTCGTCGTACTTCACGTGCCCGGCCGGCATTTGCGCGTCGCCGAGCGTCGCCGTGCCGCTCTTCACCGCGAACACGAAGCGCTCGCGGTACATGTAGTAGCCGTCCGCGATCTTGAAGTGCAAATCGACCTGCCCCGGCGCTTCGCTCGAACTGAAGCGGAATGCGACCGAAGGATCGAGGAAATCGGCGTCGGCGCGCGCGGCGGACGCCAGGCCGAACAGCGCCGCGAACAGGACGAAGCCGGCAAGCAGACGCCGCAGGCCGGCGGCCATAAATTGACGATCAGACATGGAACAGGCGTTGGGTTTCGGCGGCCACCCAGGCGCCGTAGGCGTCGGAAGCGGTGGCCTGCCACGAGACGATTTTAGGCGTCTCGTAAGGGTGATGGGACGCGATGAAGCGTTCGAGTTCGAGCGAGCGTTGCGCGCTTGTCTTGAACAACAACTGGATCTCCTCCGCAGATTCGATATTGCCCTGCCAGTGGTAATTCGAGCGGATCGTGCCGAGCTCCGACACGCAGGCCGCGAGCCGGCCGCCCAGCGCGCCGTCGGCGAGCGAGCGGGCCGTTGCCTCATCGGGCACGGTCGTCATCATCAGAACGATCACCATCGACGTCTCCTGCGGCATTCGCAAAACGCCATATCCTAACCCAGGCCCCGGCATTGCGTGCTGCGCGCCAGGTACGGCTTACAAAGCGCCAGGCAACAAAAAGCCAGGCATCGGCCTGGCTTTTTTGAGACAACTGACCCGTCCTGAAATAGGTTGACACTTTTTCGCCGAATCGAAGAGGCGGCAAGTGGGACAAGGGATCAAGCGGACGCAGCGCGACTACAGCCTGGTTTTTAAACTGTCGGTCGTGGAGCAGGTTGGATGCAACCTGCTCCACGACCGACAGTTTAAAAACCGGCGGTGTCCCAAACGTAGTTGAAGGTTGAAGGCGGCGGTTCCCGTAGGAATCCGAGAGAATCGGGTTTCCAGGACCAACCTCCCGAATAGGAGAACCGCCCGGCGGTGTCCCATTCGTAGTTGAAGGTTGGGACGGCGGGGTTTCATAGATTAGGTAGACTTCCGATCATGGACAACACGCTTTTCGAGTGATCGATGCAGGGCGACGGCGAGGATCCAGAGGTCGTTGGCACCACCGAGCTTGCGGAAGCGCTTCTCCGCTTCCAGGAAACCGGTGGCCGCCCAGCGCATCGCCATGTCGGCGTCGCGATAGCGATGGACCCGGCCACTCACGCGGCGCACCGCACCGTTCGGATTCTCGATCAGGTTCGTCGTCGCCAGACTGCGGATCAGACTCGGCGTCAGGTCCATGCGGTTCACCGTGAACGTCTCCTCCAGCCCTTCAAGCAACGACGCCGCGGCGTCCGGATGATCAGCCTTCAGCCATGCTGCCTGCGTCTTCAGCCGGGCGATGCCGTCATCGACCGGCAGCTTGTACGCCGCGCGCATGACAGCCGCGACCTGCGCTCGCGTCTGCTTCGGCAACCGTTCGGTCACGTTGCGAATCTTGTGGGTCCGGCAGCGCTGAACGTGGGCGCGCTCACCGAACAC
>WNEB01000087.1 GCA_009914575.1 Burkholderia gladioli | reverse complement strand
GGAGCAAGCTATCCACGGGCATCTGTTCAAAAACGTAGAAGAGGTACGGGCTGCCGTCGTCGCGTTCAAGGATCGATACAATCGCGAATGGCGCCTCGAGAAACTGGGCTTCAAATCACCTCTCGAAGCCCGTCAGGCCAGCCTCTTGAAGCTCGCGGCCTGATCGCAAAACCGTGTCTAAACAACCGGATCCGCTACATCCTCGGCTATCTGCTCGGCGTGCAGCGCGTGCGGCTGGCGCTCGTGCTGCAGACGTTCATCAACGTCGTGAACATCGTCGCCGTGGTGGCCTACGCTTCGACGGCCGCGTGGCTGGTATCGGCGCGGCCACCGCGACGGTCGATCTGGCCGGCTTCATGCTGGGAGCGCTCGCGCTGCTGGCGCGCCGCGGCAGCGCGAACGCACACGGCCTCCGGTTCGGCTGGCCGAGCCGGGCCGCGTTCTTCGAGCGCACGGCGATGAAGCGGCTCATCGTGCTCAATCGCGACATCTTCGTGCGCACGCTGTGCCTGTTGTCGGCGTTCGGCTGGTTCGCGCATCTGGGCGCGCAGCAAGGCGACGCGACGCTCGCGGCCAACGCGCTGCTGCTCAACTTCCTGACCTTCACGTCGTATGCGCTCGACGGCTTCGCCCATGCGGCCGAGGCGCTGGTCGGCGCGGCGGTCGGCGCACGCGATCGCGACACGTTCCGCGCGGCCGTGCGCGTGACGCTGCACTGGGCGGTGGATGCTCTGTGGCATTCACGCTCGTGTATGCGCTGAGCGGCAACTGGATCGTCGCGCAACTGACCGATCAGCCGGTCGTGCGCGAGATGGCGGGACGCTTCCTGCCGTGGGCGGCTGTGTTGCCGCTGATATCGGTGTGGGGATTTCTGCTCGACGGCGTGTTCATCGGCGCCACGCAGACGCGCACGCTGATGATCGCGATGTGCGTCTCGCTGGCGGTGTTTCTGGCGGCCAGCTTCGCGCTGGCCGGGCCGCTCGGCAACCACGGCCTGTGGCTTGCGCTGTCGATCTTCATGCTGTCGCGCGGCGTGACGCTGTCGCTGCGGCTGCCCGCACTCGCACGCCGGATCGGCAGCGCGGCGGGATGAACGGCGCGATTACTGCGAAGCGGCGGCCGCCGGTGCAGCCGACGACGCCGGTGCATCGAGCATCTACGGCGGCGTCATGTCGGTCGGCACGCCGTGATAGTCGACCGGATCTTCCGGCGGCTTGCCGTGATGGCGCGAGCCTGCGCTCGACGCCGATTGATCCACGCAGGCGCTCAACATGACCGCGACGAGCGCGGCGATAACAAAACGAAACATCCTCACCTCGAATTCGGGAAGCCGCGCGGCGCACGCGACGCAGCAGTCTAGCGGAAACCGGAGCCTCCCGGCTTCAGCCGACCGATTGCCGGATGGCGCGATCCTGCGCGGCGCGGACGATAAAAAACGGCACGACGATCGTGTCGTCGTGCCGTTTCGATGGGGCGGCCTTGCGGCGTGCGCGGGCCGGGAGATCAGCGTGCGATCGGCTCGGCCAGGAAATGGCGGGAGTAGCGGGCGTTGATGTCCGAGAGGCGGAACAGCGTCAGGAAATCGGCGCAGTTGAAATCGGGATCCCAGGCCGGTGCGCCGCAGATCTTCGCGCCGAGACGCAGATAACCCTTGATCAGCGGCGGCGGCAGCACCTTCGCGCCCGTCTTCAGTTCGTCCACCGGCAGCGCCGTGTGCGCGAAGGCGTGGTATTCGGGCGCCGTGAGCGAGCCGCTCAGCGACTCGTACAGGTTCGCCGCGTAGTGGCCGCCGTCGGCCATCGACACGCTCGCGCAGCCGAGCATGGTTTCGTAGCCGTTTTGCATCATGTAGGTGCCGAGACCGCCCCAAAGCGCCATGATCACGGCACCGCTGCGGTAGTCGCGATGCACGCACGAGCGACCGACTTCGACCATTTTCGAGCGCAGATGCGCGAGACGGGACAGGTCGAACTCGCCTTCCGCGTACAGGCGGCCGATACGGGCGGCCTGGTGGGGCGGGAGAACGCGGTAGGTGCCGACGACCTTGAGCGTGTCGAGGTCGCGGACCAGCAGGTGATCGCAGTAAGCGTCGAAAGGATCGACGTCGAGGCCAGCGGGGCCGCTAAGCGAGGCACCCATCTCTTCGGCGAACACGTGGTAACGCAGGCGCTGGGCTTCGCGCAGTTCGTCTTCGGTGCGCGCCCAGGCGGCGCGCAGGCGGAATTCAGACGTGACCGTTTCGACCGCGCGCGGCAAACGACGGCGCGACTGATCAAGCGGCAGCGAAGCAAATGGGAGCGTGGGCGTCGACAGATCTCGCATCAGGCTTTCCTGGTCGTAAGGAATGGAACGACATGGTCGCCAATGTAGTAACCGACCGTGACGCTTGGATGGCGAATCGGTGTCAATTCGGTGACATGTCGTCGAACTGACTTTAGCAGAAAGTCGGAAGAAAGGTATCTGGACGCCAAACCGGACCTGATTCAGGCCAATTCCGGCGAAATTGCGGCCTTCAGGACGGCCTGCCCGACGCTGTTGCGCGAGCGGCTTTGCAGCCAGATCAGGCCGCCTTTTTTCAGCGACCAGCTGTCGTCGACGCCCGACATCAGCTGCGCCGCCACCGCGCCGAGCGTCGGCTGATAGCCGACCACCACCACCGTGGGCGCGATGCCCTCCGGCCAGCCGATCGCCGTCAGCACGTCGGCCACGCTGCCGCCCGGCGCGAGTTCTCGCACGGTACGGTATTGGTCCGTCAGCGTCTCGATCGTCTGCACGGTGCGCGCCGCCGGGCTCGACAGGATCACCGCGCTGCTTTCGAGACGCGGTCTCAGCCATTTCGCGACGGCATTCGCATCGCGGCGCCCACGCACGGTCAGTTGGCGGGCGAGATCGCTGGCGGCGTAATCCTCGGCTTCGGCGTGACGCCATAGAATCAGATGGGCTCTCTTGAAATTTGAGTGGGTGAAAAGGGCCGCCGGGGTACGAAAACCTCCGTCGCAAAACGGTATCTTCCCACCCCTAGCCCCGCCCCAAGGCGGGGAAGTCCTCGCCGCCGGACGGGCTCGGGGGCCAGGCGGCGCAAGGCTTTGCCTGGCGCGAGCCCTCAAGCGTGCTCGTAGATTTCTCCGCATCAAGGGTTCGCTGCGCCGGGCTTCGCCCGCCCTTGACCCGGAAAAATCCACCCACTCGAAATTCAAGAGAGGCAAATATATGGACCGGATCGAACTCGAATTGTACTTGAACAATACGCTGGACATTACGCGGTTCAAGGACTACTGCCCGAACGGCCTGCAGGTCGAAGGGCGCCGCCGCATCGAACGGATCGCGACCGGCGTGACCGCCTCGGCGGCCCTGCTCGAACGCGCGCTCGAATGGGGCGCCGATGCCGTGCTCGTGCATCACGGCTATTTCTGGCGCAACGAAGCGCCGCAGGTCACGGGCCGCAAGTACCAGCGCCTGAAGCTGCTGCTCGCCAACGACCTGAACCTGTTCGCTTTCCACCTGCCGCTCGACGCGCATCCCGAATTCGGCAACAACGCGCAGCTCGGCGAACGCCTCGGCCTGATCGCCGATACGCGCTTCGGCGATCACGATCTCGGCTGGCTGGCCACGCTGCCGATGGACGTCTCGCTAGAACACTTCGCGGCGAAAGTCGAGCAGACGCTCGGCCGCGCGCCGCTCGTGCTCGGCGACATGGATCAACGGCTGCGCCGGGTGGCCTGGTGCACCGGCGGCGCGCAAAGCTATTTCGACGCGGCCATCGACGCCGGCGCCGACGTGTTCCTGACCGGCGAGGCGTCCGAATTCGTCACGCACGCGGCGGTCGAGAGCGGCGTGGCCTTCGTTGCGGCGGGGCATCATGCCACCGAGCGCTACGGCATCCAGGCGCTCGGCCGCCATCTGTCGGAGCACTTCGGCCTCGAGCACACGTTCATCGACGTGCCGAACCCCGTCTGAGGCCGCCGGATTTGCGGCGGCGCATCGTTGCCGCGTTATGAAGCATCCGCTTAACAACTGATTGGAAAACCTCGCTCGGCGATGGGTGAAAACCCTTGTCGATCAATGACTTCTGCGTTATTTCGGGTTTCAGGCCTTGAAAATCCCGACGCCGGACGCGCACACTATCGGCGATATGCGAAGTCGTGACGGTGACTCCAACTCAGAAGTGGGGCGTGAGATGCGAGACAAAGAAGAGAAACGCGTCGACAGCGGCCGCCGTACCTGGCTGATTGCGACCTCCGTGGCGAGCGGAGTCGGGGGTGTCGCCACGGTCATCCCATTCGCGGCTTCGCTTGCGCCGTCCACCAAGGCCAAGGCCGCCGGTGCGCCGGTCGAGGTTGACATCGCCAGCCTGAAACCGGGCGATCTCGTCACCGTGGCGTGGCGCGGCAAGCCCGTCTGGATCCTGAACCGCACCGATGCGATGGGCCCTCTTGAAATTTGAGTGGGTGAAAAGGGCCGCCGGGGTACGAAAACCTACGTCGCAAAACGGTATCTTCCCACCCCTAGCCCCGCCCAAGGCGGGGAAGTCCTCGCCGCCGGACGGGCTCGGGGGCCAGGCGGCGCAAGGCTTTGCCTGGCCCGAGCCCTCAAGCGTGCTCGTAGATTTCTCCGCATCAAGGGTTCGCTGCGCCGGGCTTCGCCCGCCCTTGACCCGGAAAAATCCACCCACTCTAAATTCAAGAGAGGCAAAAACATTCCGGCCTTTTTGTTTGCTGCGCGATGTTCGCGGGGCGGCGTGCGCTCGATTACTTCTTTGTCGTGGACTTCTTCTTCACGACCTTCTTCGACGACGTCGACTTCTTGACCGAGCTGGCCTTGCGCGCGGATTTGCTGCTTGCCTTCGCTTTCGTTTTGGACTTGACGTGGCGGCCGTGGAGGCGCTGCTTCGACGAAGCCGTGCGCTCGACGCGGGGCCGGGCGGGTGGAACCGGATCGTTCCAGCCGAACGCGAGCATCTGGCTGCCGACGTAGCCGCAGCGGAATTTCAGCGCGGAGGGATCGCCGCCGTTCTGCGGAATGCCGAGCCCTTGAACGGTCACGATATTGTCGACCTTAACGCGTTGCTTGCCCTCGTCGAACGAATCGTTCCACGGCGTGACGGTGGCGTTATTGCTGTCGAAGGCGCTGGGCGGAAATTCGACGTGATCGAATGCCGACGAGGTGCTCGCGATGAAATTGCCGTGCGCGGCGCAATCGGCGACGAGCGGATCGGCGTGCATCTCGGTGATGTACTTGTTGATCAACTCGGTGCGTTGATCGAGCAGATCGGCAAAGGCCGGGGCGGAAAGCGCAAGCGACAGGCCTGCGACACAGGCTGCCAGCTTGCCGAACACGCCAAAAAGACGCTGGGCGGGGAAGCTGTCCATCAGGAATTTGAGAGTGCGGAGTAATGACACCGGGCACGTAAGATGCACGGCGAGTGGCAAGAGTTCAATCTTAGCGCAATTTTTTTACATGCCGCGATACATTCGGTGACGAATGCGACATGCACGGCGCGGAAATGCGATGGCGCAATGCGAGCGATTACGCTCGCGGCCCGCCGAGGCGGTAGCGGCGCACATCGAATGTCGTGACCCATTCGGGCTTGTAAATCGCGATCAGCGCCGTGGCCATGCCAGTGAACCACGCTTCGCCGAGTGCGAGCAGCAGGGTGTTCAGGCCGTAACCCGCCGGCACGACCAGCGTCGAACCGTCGGCCAGCCCGATCTGCACGCCGACCGCAGCGGCAGCCACGGCTGCGATCGTGATGGCCGGCGCAACGAAGCCCTGGCTGACGATGAAGGTGAGCAGATTGTGCGGCAACCATGCGGCTGCGGCGCGCTGCATCAGCGTGGACACGGCAACCGGAAGTGCGCCGTAGACGAGGTAGGTGAGGCCGATGCCTTGCCAGCTTGCATCGAAGACAACGGCGGCGATGCCGGTGACGGCCCCCATCGCGACCAGCGCGAGCGTCCAGTCGAACAGGGTGGCAATCAACGTTGCGCCAAGCAGATGCATGACCAAACCGTCGTCGAGCCACGCATTTGATGCCCACAACACCGTGATGGTGGCGATCAACGCGCACCAGACATGTTGCAGCGTTGGATCCTTCAGGCGATTGAACGGTCGTTTCCATAACGCGAGCGCGAGCAGCACCCCGGCAGCGATCCAGCTACCGGCAGCAATCCAGAGCGGAAGCGGCGTGTACAGGAAACCCATGGTTTTAATATTACTCGTTGACGCTAAAAAATGGGAACCGAATCGACGCCCGCTCCGCTGTCAGGTGTTGCGTTTCAGCGTCGTTGGCGCCGGTTCTGCCGCCATCGGCATGGAGGCGAGCGGTTCGTCGCCGGTGTCCATCGGATACTTGCTGCGAGGGGCGTTGTTGCATAAATCGAGTGTGAGGATGCAATAGCATCGACGGGCATAATTTCAGGCGATACGAACGGATTGCGGACGAGCGAGGTCCGCCATACGGTTGATGACGCCGACGCGAACGGAGACCTC
>WNEB01000086.1 GCA_009914575.1 Burkholderia gladioli | reverse complement strand
AGCAAGCTATCCACGGGCATCTGTTCAAAAACGTAGACGAGGTACGGGCTGCCGTCGTCGCGTTCAAGGATCGATACAATCGCGAATGGCGCCTCGAGAAACTGGGCTTCAAATCACCTCTCGAAGCCCGTCAGGCCAGCCTCTTGAAGTTCGCGGCCTGATCGCAAAACCGTGTCTAAACAACCGGATCCGCTACAGCAAGGTGGTGCGGATGTGGGAGGCGATCGAAACCTATATGGAGCGCAAGCAGCCGCTGATCGTGATCGTGATCGTGATCGTGATCGCGGGCGCGGGCGCGGGCGCGGATTACGGCCAGGGTTCGTCGCGCGACTGGGCGGCCAAGGGCGTGCGGCTCGCGGGCGTGGAGGCGATCGTCGCGGAAGGCTTCGAGCGGATCCACCGCACCAACCTGATCGGGATGGGCGTGCTGCCGCTCGAATTAAAGCCCGACGCGAACCGGCTCACGCTCGGCATCGACGGCACCGAAACCTTCGACGTGATCGGCGAGCGCAAGCCGCGCGCCGATCTGACGCTGGTGATTCACCGCCGCAACGGCACGCGCGCCGAAGTGCCGGTGACGTGCCGGCTCGACACGGTCGAGGAAGTGTCGATCTACGAGGCGGGCGGCGTGCTGCAGCGGTTCGCGCAGGATTTCCTCGAATCGTCGCAGGCGGCCTGAGCGTCGTCGTCACAACGCAACGCGAAGCGGCTTGCGGGCCGCTTCGCTTCCGGGCGGCCCGCAAGCCGCCCTCGTCATTTCAGGAAGGTTCATCATGGCTCACGTTCCCCAGATCCGGATTCCCGCCACCTACCTGCGCGGCGGTACCAGCAAGGGCGTGTTCTTCCGGCTCGACGATCTGCCGGAAGCCGCGCGCGTGCCGGGCGCGGCGCGCGACGCGCTGCTGATGCGCGTGATCGGCAGCCCCGATCCGTACGGCAAGCAGACCGACGGCATGGGCGGCGCCACCTCCAGCACCAGCAAGACGGTGATCGTCTCGCGCAGCACGGGGCCCGATCACGACGTCGATTACCTGTTCGGCCAGGTCGCGATCGACAAGGCCTTCATCGACTGGAGCGGCAACTGCGGCAACCTGTCGGCGGCGGTCGGGCCGTTCGCGATCGCGGGCGGGCTGGTGGCGGCGTCGCGCGTGCCCGAGAACGGCGTTGCCGTGGGGCGCATCTGGCAGGCCAACATCGGCAAGACCATCGTCGCGCACGTGCCGATCACCCACGGCGAGGTACAGGAAACCGGCGATTTCGAACTCGACGGCGTGACGTTCCCGGCCGCCGAGGCGCAGCTCGAATTCATGGATCCGGCCGCCGACGAAGACGGCGCGGGCGGCGCGATGTTCCCGACCGGCCAGCTCGTGGACGACCTGGAGGTGCCCGGCATCGGCACGCTGAAGGCCACCATGATCAACGCCGGCATTCCGACCATCTTCGTGAACGCCGAGGCGATCGGCCACACCGGCACCGAGCTGCAGGACGCTATCAACGGCGACGACGCCGCGCTCAAGCGCTTCGAGACGATCCGCGCCTACGGCGCGCTGCGCATGGGCCTGATCCGCTCGCTCGACGAGATCGCGCAGCGCCAGCACACGCCGAAGATCGCGTTCGTCGAGCCGCCGGCCGATTACGTGGCCTCGAGCGGCAAGGCGGTCGGCGCGCAGGACGTGGACCTGCTGGTGCGCGCGATGTCGATGGGCAAGTTGCACCACGCGATGATGGGCACGGCCGCCGTGGCGATCGGCACCGCCGCCGCGATTCCGGGTACGCTCGTCCATCTGGCGGCCGGCGGCGGCGAGCGCGAGGCGGTGCGCTTCGGGCATCCGCCGGGCACGCTGCGGGTGGGCGCCCAGGCCAGCCAGAATGGCGGCGAGTGGGTGGTCACCAAGGCGATCATGAGCCGCAGCGCGCGCGTGCTGATGGAAGGCGCGGTGCGGGTGCCGGGGGATACGTTCTGAACGACGCCGAGCGGCGTCCGAACGGCGCGGGGCGCGTGGCGCGTCCCGCCCGAATCCTCGAAGGCGGCCTGGGCGTCAGGCCGCCGTTTCCTGCGCCAGATCGGCGCGATCTTCCCCGAGCCGGTTGATGGTGCCCTGCGCCACGGCCACCAGCCGCTCCTCCTTGCCGTTCACCACGAATACCTAGCACTGGCAGGTGGCCTGATTGCGGCCGCCGTGCAGCGGCTTGGCGCGCGCGAGCAGGCGGCCGTGCATGGCCGGGCGCAGGTAGTTGATCTTGTATTCGCCGGTCACCACGCGCGGGCCGAGCGCGAGCGCGCCCGCGAAGGTCAGCGCGTTGTCGGCCAGATAGCTGATCACGCCGCCATGCACGAAGCCGTGCTGTTGCCTCAGGTCGTCCCGGATCGGCAGGCTGAGCGCGACTTCGTCTCCGCCGATGGTCATCAGTTCCGTGCCGAGCAGCATGCTGAACGGCTGGGCGAGAAGCGCGCCGCGCGCGTGATCCACGATGTCCGTCATCGACCTTCCTTGGCAGTGGGCGGGGCCGTGCCCCGTGCAGCCGACGGGGGCCGGCCGCTTGCGCTTCACTCTAGGAAGCGCCCGGCCGATACGCAAGGAGATTCGCGGCGCGATGGCCGCGCGTGCGCCGCCTGAACGCCGCGCGGGCGGCACGCGGCTTGCTGGGCGCGGCGTTCGGCGCTCAGCGCGCGCCGGGCAGCGCCGCGTAGGCGGTGGCGAGGTGATAGGGCGTGGTGGACGGCATGTCGGCGCGCGCCACCGCGCCGTCGGTCGTGCGGCATTCGATCCAGCCGCGCGGATGCAGGAAGCGCGCGGCGAAGCGCTCGGCCTGCACGGCCAGATCGGGCGAGCCGGGCTGCTCGCCGCGCGTGGCGAGCGCGCGCAGGTATTCGGTCTGCGCCCAGATCCGCTGGGTGGCGTCGAGGCAGGCGCCGCGGGCGTCGGTGGCCGCGCACACGCCGCCCGTGGCGGTGTCCACGCCATGCCGTTCCGCGAACCGGTAGGCGCGGTCGAGCGCGTCGGCCAGGCCGGCGGGCGCGAGCCGCGCGCCGGCCTCGTGCACCAGATAGCACCACTCGAACTGGTGGCCCGGCTCGAAGCGGTTGCCGTCGCTGCCGAGCGGCAGCTCGGCAACGCAACCGGTGCCTGGATCGACGAAGCGCCGCTCGACCGCCTGCGCGGTGCGCAGCAGGGCGGTGTCGAACGCGGCGTCGCCGAACGCACCGGCGGCGGCGAGCCACGCCTCGGTCAGGTGCATCAGCGGGTTTTGCAGCGGCGGGCCGTCGAGCCGCGCGAAATTCTCGGCGCGCGCGGCGTCGAGGCAGGCGTTGCCGGGGGCGGGCGCGAAGCGGTCCTCGATCAGCGCGGCCGTGTGTTCGGCGTGCTGCCGCGCGTCGCGATTGCCGGTGGCGGCGAAGTAGGCCGCGCAGGCGAACACGATGAACGCGTGGGTGTAGAGATCCTTGCTGCGGTCGAGCGGCGCGCCGTGCGCATCGACGCTGTAGAACCAGCCGCCGTGCTGCCGGTCGAGGAAATTTCGGCACAATCCGTCGAACAGCGTATCCGCATGGGCCAGCTCGCCCGCGTCCGAAAACACGAACAGCTGGCGCGCGCAGGCCATCGCACGGAACCGCGCGACCGGCAGCGGGGCGTGGGTATCGGGCGCCACGGCTGCGAACGGAAGGCCCCTCGACGGGTCAAATCCGGGTCCGCGCCACAGCGGCAGCACGATTTCCGCGAAATGCCTGCGCAAGTCGGCGGCCTGGTCGATGGCGGGGCGGGTAGCGGACATCATCAAAACTCGTTGGTCTATCAAGGTGCGGCGGCGCGCCGGCGGCCGGGCGAAGCGCCCGTGGCCGGCGTCATTGCGCCGACACAATAACAGGAAGGAGAGAACGCATGCTCAACAACTTCGAACTCGTCATGCGGCTCGTTCTCGCGGCCGCGCTCGGCAGCGTGATCGGTTTCGAGCGCGAACGGCTGTCGTGGGCCGCCGGCCTGCGCACCCACATGCTCGTGTGCGTCGGCTCGGCGCTGATCATGATCGTGTCCGCGTTCGGTTTCGCCGACGTGCTCGGCAAGCCGCAGATCGTCCTCGATCCGTCGCGGATCGCCGCGCAGGTCGTGTCTGGCATCGGCTTTCTCGGCGCGGGCTCGATCCTGATGCGCGGGGAGATCGTGCGCGGGCTGACCACGGCCGCGAGCCTGTGGTCGGTGGCGGCGGTCGGGCTGGCGGTGGGCGGCGGACTCTACGTGGCCGCCATCACCGCCACCGTGATCGTGCTGGTGATCCTAGCCGGCATCAAGCCGCTCGAAAAGCGTTACATCACGGTGCGGCAGCGCCGGCACATGGCGTTGCTGGTCGAGCGCGGCTCGCTGACGTTCTCGACGCTGCACACGGCGCTCGGCGCGGACAGCGCGCGCGTCAAGCAGTTCATCGTGCAGCAGAGCGAGGAGCAGCCCGACTGCGACGACGTGACGATTTCGCTGGCGCGCGTCTCGTCGCTCGAATACGAGCGGATCGCCACGCAGTTGCGCAAGCTGCCGGGCGTGCAGATGTTCAAGGAGCAGGAGGGCGCGACCGGCGCCGAATGAGGCGCGGCGTGCTTCGCGCGGGCCGGGCGGGCGACCGTGCGACAATGCGATCTTTCCGTCCCCGAGGCCGCGTGTTGCCCGGCATCCGGGCCGGCCTGCACGCGACCGACCTCGAGCAGTCGCACCCGGCGGGGCGGCGCGGATCGCGATGTCTGCGGCCCTTGCCCCATGATCGAATCCCGACTGCCATCCCGTCTCCGTTCCCCTCGCTCCTCCCGGTCGACGAAGCCGGTTCGCCGGCGTAGCGCCGCTGCGGCCGCGAGCGGCGATGCGCCCGCGCGCGCCACCGTGCGCGTCGAGGGCGATGGCGCCGCAGCGCCGGCTTCCGCCGGCGCGGACGCCCCGGCGCCGACGACGGACGCCCAGGGCGCGCCGCGCGCCACCGATCTTGTTCGGCAAGGTGCCGACGGGCGGCCAGGAGGCGCAGGCCCGGGCCGCCGCCACGACCGAGCACGAGGCCGCCGCCGAGGCTGCGACGCACGATGCGCGGCAAGGCAGCTTCGACGGTTTCGATCTGCCTGCCGGCGCGACGGCGGAGGCGCACCCGGCGGCGCCGGTTGCCGCACCGGAACCGGCGCCGGCCGCGACGGGCGACGCGCTCGCGCAGGCCATCGCGAGCACGGATGCCGTCGCCGACGCCGTGGCGCGCGAGGCGGAACCGGCTGTCGACGTGACCGAAGTGGTTGCGGCGGTGCAGGAGGCGGTGGCGGGTTTGGCCGCCGGCGACGGCGCAACGGTCGCCGATGCCGCGGCCACGACGACCCCGGCCAAGGCTGGCACCGCCCGACGCGCCGAACCGGGCGCGCCGAAGCGCAAGGTCGCACCGGCCGTTGAGCTGGAGGCGGCGGATGCTGCGCCCGCGCCTGCCGGCGAGGCGGCGCGCAAGCCTGCGCCGGCTGCGCAGCCGAGCCCGATTCCGTTTGTCGACACCGCGCCCGCGCTGGGCGACGCCGCGCCGACCGTCGATCTCGACGCGCAGTTGCGCCCGCTGTCCGAGCGCCTGCGCGCGCTGCAACTCGAAACCGTCGACCTGCGCCGCGCGGTCGATCGCGAGATGCGCCGCGTCAACCGCCTGCTGCTTGCGCTCGCGGCGGTGGTGCTGATCGCGATCGTGGCGCTGGGGCTGCAAACGACGGCGCTGTCGAGTGCGCATCGCGACGCCGACGAACTGCAACGCCGCGTCGATCGTTTGACGTCCTTGCAGGAAACCCAGCAGGCCAATCTTGCTGCGACGCAGCAGCGCGCCGACGAACTCGGCGTGCAGGTGCAGCGCCTGACCAATCGCAGCGCGGCGGCCCCGCGCCCGCAACCGGCGAGCCGCGAACGGCGCTCCCGCTAACCGCTGCGGGCTTCGACCCCGAAACGATCGAGCCGGCCGTCTTGCGACGTGCCGGCTTTTTTATTCGGGGCGGCATCCTGTGCGTCGGCATGTCGCGTCGCGTTTACCGCACAGGATGCTGCGGCGCACTAGATTCGGCTAGGGAAAACCCTTAATATTTATGCCTAGGGAAAACCCTGATCACCACAGCCCAGCCGGGAGCCGCACATGACCCTCATCTTCGCCCTGTTTCAAAAGATCGACGATCTGTTCGTTTCGCCGCATCTGCCGCTCGACCGCGACTATTCGTACGCTGCCCGCCACGCGGAAGCCGAGCGTCAGCGCAAGTCGCAGATTTCGCGTTTCGGCCTGCTGCGCCGCTGATTTCCCGCCGCATTCCGTCTTTGGCGTCGATTCGGATCCGAATCGTTGCGCCGACCGGCGTTGTTGCATAAATAGAGTGTGAGGATGCAATAGCATCGACGGGCATAATTTCAGGCGATACGAACGGATTGCGGACGAGCGAGGTCCGCCATACGGTTGATGACGCCGACGCGAACGGAGACCTCGGTCGCCTGCGAGTCGATGTGACGCGCC
>WNEB01000085.1 GCA_009914575.1 Burkholderia gladioli | reverse complement strand
GGACTGCAACGCGGCGAAACGGTGCTGCAGAAAACGCCGTTCAGCTTCGACGTTTCGGTCTGGGAATTCTTCTGGCCGTTGATGGTGGGCGCGCGCCTGGCGATTGCCGCGCCGGGCGCGCATCGCGCCCCGACCGAACTGGCGCAGACGATCCTCGCGCATCGCGTCACGACGCTGCATTTCGTGCCGTCGATGCTGCAGGCGTTCGTGGCAAGCGATGCCGCAGCATCCTGCGCCGCGACGCTCAAGCGGATCGTGTGCAGCGGCGAGGCGTTGCCCGCCGATCTGAGCGCGCGCACGGCGGCGGTGCTGCCGGGCGTGGCGTTGCACAACCTCTACGGCCCGACCGAAGCGGCCATCGACGTGACGGCGTGGACCTGCGTCGACGAAGCCGGCCGCCCGGTGCCGATCGGCCGCCCGATTGCGGCGACGCAAACCTGGGTGCTGGACGCGCGCCTGAACCCGGTGCCGCCCGGCGTGCCCGGCGAGTTGTACCTCGGCGGCGCGGGCCTGGCGCGCGGCTATCTGGGCCGCGCGGACCTGACCGCCGACCGCTTCGTGCCCGATCCGTTCGCGGAAGCGCCCGGCGCGCGCCTCTATCGCACGGGCGATCTCGCACGCTGGCGTACCGACGGCGCGATCGATTATCTCGGCCGGATCGATCATCAGGTCAAGATTCGCGGGCTGCGTATCGAGCTTGGCGAAATCGAATCGGCGCTGACGGCCGAGGCAGCGGTGCGCGAAGCGGTGGTAATCGCGCATGAAGGGCGTCTCGTTGCTTACGTTACGGGCGATCAGCCCGATACGGGCGCCTTGCGCACGGCTTTGAGCGCCCGATTGCCCGACTACATGGTGCCGTGGCGCATCGTCGCGCTCGACGCGCTGCCGCTGAGCCCGAACGGCAAGGCGGACCGCCGTGCGCTGCCGTTGCCCGAAGCGGACGCCGAATCCGCCGCGAACTACGAAGCGCCGCAGGCCGGCGTGGAAACCGAACTGGCCGCAATCTGGGCCGCGCTGCTGCGCAGCGCGCGCGTCGGCCGCCGCGATGACTTCTTCGAGCTCGGCGGCGATTCGATCCTGGCGCTGCAGATCGTCGCGCGCGCCCGCCAGGCCGGCTACGTGCTGACCGCGCGCCAGATCTTCGAACAACCGACGATTGCTGAACTCGCGGCCGTCGCGCTGCCGGTGGGCGGCCACGACGCATCCGCGCAACGCGCCGCGGCCGCCGAGGAGGCCACCGCGGTCGCGGACGGCGCGCCGGTCGCGCTGATGCCGGTGCAGTCGTGGTTCCTCGCGAAGCCGCTGGCGAACCGGAACCACTGGAATCAGTCGGTGCTGCTGCATCTCGACGCCGCGCCCGATGCGGCGCGCCTCGAACAGGCGCTGCGCGCCGTCGCGGCGGCGCATCCCGCGCTGCGGCTGCGCTTCGCGCACGATGCCGCCGCCGATGCGTGGCGCCAGCGGATCGCCGCGCTCGACGCCGCGCCGCTCGTCGCGACGCACACCGGCGTTGCCCCCGACGCCATCGACGCCGCCTGCGACGCCATCCAGGGCGCGCTCGACATCGAACGCGGCCCGCTGCTGCGCGCGCTCGTGCTGGGCGTGCGCGACGGCAGCTGGCGCATCGCGATCGCGATTCACCATCTGGCCGTCGACACCGTGTCGTGGCGCATCCTGCTCGGCGATCTGCATCGCGCCTACCGCCAGCTCGGCGCGGGCGAGCCGGTGGCGCTGCCTGCGCCCACGCTGTCGTACCCCGGTTTCGCGCGACGCGTGCACGACGCGGCCCGCCGCGCCGACGTGGCCGCGAGCCTCGGCGACTGGCTCGCGATCGGCGCGGTCGAGGCGGCCTTGCCCGCGCGTGCGAGCGGCGCGCCGGTCGCGCATACGGCGACCGTCGCGCTAGACGCCGACACCACGCGCCGCCTGCAACAGCCGGCCTGCGCCGCCTATCGCACGCAACTGGCCGATTTGCTGCTGGTCGCGACGGGCCGCGCGCTGTGCGCGTTCGCGGGGCGCGAGACGCTGCGCATCGACATGGAAGGCCACGGCCGCGACGCCCCGGTGGGCGAGGCCGACCTGAGCCGCACGGTCGGCTGGTTCACGAGCATTCATCCGCTGGCGCTGCGACCGACCGGCGAGATCGGCGCGGAGATCAAGCGCGTCAAGGAAGCGCGCCGCAACCTGCCGCACGGCGGGGTCAGCTTCGGCATGTTGCGCTACGCGGGCGACGCCGAGGCGCGCGCGGCGCTGGCCGCCGTCGGCGAGGCCGACGTGCTGTTCAATTACCTGGGCCAGTTCGACGGCGCGTTGGCGAGCCAGGACCACGGCGACGATGCCTGGCGCCTCGCCGCCGAGCGCGGCGGTCGGGCCGTCGGCGCGGACAATGCGCCGAGCCACGCGCTCGACATCGCCGCGCAGATCCGCGACGGCGCGTTGTCGATCGCGCTGCGCCATCCGGGCGGCGACCGCTTCGACGCGGCCGCGCTCGATGCGCTCGCCGCCAGCCTGCACGCCGAACTGCTGGCCGTGCTGGCGCACTGCACGAGCGGCGCGGTCGGGCTGACGCCGTCCGACGTGCCGCTCGCGGCCATCGATCAGGCGCGTCTCGACGCGCTGCCGGTGCCGGCGGCCGAGCTGGCCGACCTCTATCCGCTCGCGCCGATGCAGGCCGGCATCGTGTTCCACAGCCTGCTCGGCGCGCAGCAGCACGCCTACGTGAACCAGTTGCGGGTGGACGCCGACGGCCTCGACCCGGCGCGCTTCGAAGCGGCCTGGGCCGCCGTCGCGCAGCGTCACGAGATGTTGCGCACCGGCGTGCTGGCGTTTGACGACCAGCCGCGCCAATGGGTGGCGCGTGCCGTGGCCACGCCGTTCACGGCGCTCGACCTGCGCGACGCGGCGGTCGGCGAGCCCGCCGCGCTGGCCGAACGGCTCGACCGTTTCAGCGCCGACGATCTCGCGCGCGGTTTCGATCTGGCCGCGCCGCCGCTCTGGCGCGTCACGCTGCTGCGCACCGGCGAAGCGCGTCATCACGTGGTCTGGACGTTCCATCACGTGCTGCTCGACGGCTGGAGCGCCGCGCAGTTGCTGGCCGAGGTGCTGGCCATCTACGGCGGCGCCGCGCCGGCCGAGGCGCCGCCGCGTTATCGCCGCTTTGTCGGCTGGCTCGCCGCGCAGCCGCGCGAGGCCAGCGACGCCTGGTGGCAGGCGCAGACCGCGCGCCTCGACGGCCCGAGCCTGCTGACCCACGCGCTGCCCGCGCCGGCGGCCAGCCGGGCGCATGCGGCGCGTCACGGCGTCGTGCATCTGCGTTGCGACGCGCCGCGCACCGCGCGCCTCGCCGCGTTCGCCCGCGCGCAGCGCGCCACGCTCAGCGCGCTGGTGCAGGCCGCCTGGCTGGTGCTGCTGCAGCGCTATACGGGGCAGCGCACCGTGACGTTCGGCGCGACGGTGGTCGGGCGTCCCGATTCGCTGCCCGGCGCGGACCGCATGCTCGGCCTGTTCATCAACACGATTTCGGTGATCGGCGCGCCCGCGCCGTCGATGCGCGTGGGCGACTGGCTCGCCGCCGTGCAGCGCGACGGCGTGGCCGCGCGCGAGCACGAACACCTGCCGCTGGCCGACATCCAGCGCCGCGCGGGCATCGAAGGCGGCCAGCCGATGTTCGACACGCTGCTGGTGTTCGAAAACTATCCGGTCGACGCGATCCTCGACGACGCCTCGCCGCACGGCTTGCGCTTCTCGGGGCTGCGCAACGAGGATCGCACCAGCTACCCGCTGACGCTGTCGGTCACGCTGGGCCGGGCCGCGCATGCGGCCACGCCTGGCGAGGCGGCCGAGGCGGGCAAGGCGAGCGATTCGGCCCACGGCGAGGCCGGGCAGCTAGACATCGAGTTCGCCTATGCCGGCGACCTGTTCACGCAGGCGCAGATCGCGCGGCTGGCCGCGCAGTTCGGCGCGCTGCTCGATGCGTTCGCCGCCGACGCCGCCGCGCCGCTCGGCGCGCTCGACCCGCTGCCGCATGCCGAACGCGCGAAACTGGCGGCCTGGGGGCAGGGCGCGGACGCGCCCGCGCTGCCGCCCGTGCACCGCCGCATCGCGGCGCAGGCCGCGATGCGGCCCGACGCCACCGCGCTGGTGCACGACGGCGAATCGCTCGATTACGGCACGCTCGACGCGCGCGCCAACCGCATCGCCCACGCGTTGCGCGCGGTCGGCGTCGGCCCCGACGTGCGCGTGGGGATCGCCATCGAGCGCTCGCTCGGCATGATTGTGGCGATCCTCGGCGTGCTGAAGGCGGGCGGCGCCTACGTGCCGCTCGATCCGTCGTATCCGGCCGAACGGCTCGCGATGATGATCGAGGACAGCGGCATCGCGCTCGCGCTGACCGAACACGCTGGCGCGGACGACCGTGGCCGGATGCCGGTGCCCGCGCTCGACATCGCCGCGCTGGCGGTCGACGCGAGCGGCCAGCCGTCCGGCGCGCCCGCCTGCGCGGTGCGCGGCGAGCATCTGGCCTACCTGATCTACACGTCCGGTTCGACCGGGCGGCCGAAGGGCGTCGGCATCACGCACGACGCGCTGGCGCGTCACACCGAGGTGTCGATCGACATGTTCGGGATTGGCGAGACCGATCGCGTGCTGCAGTTCTCGACCTTCAATTTCGACGGCTTCGTCGAGCAGGTCTTCCCGGCGCTCGCGTCCGGCGCGGCGCTGATCGTGCGCGGGCCGGAGCTGTGGAGCACCGGTCGTTTCGTCGACGAGGTGGCGCGCGAGCGGATCACCGTGGCCGACCTGACCACCGCCTACTGGAACGCGCTCGCGCAGGATTTCGCGGCGCGCCCCGAGGCGCGGCAGGCGCTGGCCACGCTGCGCTGCGTGCACGCGGGCGGCGAGGCGATGCCGGCCGGCGGCGTGCGCGCCTGGCGCGCGGCCGGGCTGAGCGGCGTGACGCTGGCCAACACCTACGGGCCGAGCGAGGCGACCGTCACCGCGACGCGCTTCGATTGCGGCGCGCTGCTGCGCGATGCCGCGAGCGAGGTGCCCGCGCAGATCCCGCTCGGCGGCCCGCTGCCGGGCCGCACGCTGGCCGTGCTCGATGCGCACGGCAACCTCGCGCCGCTCGGCGCGGCGGGCGAGCTGTGCATCGGCGGGCCGCTGCTGGCGCGCGGCTACCACGACCGCCCGGATCTTACGGTCGAGCGCTTCGTGGCCGATCCGCTCGCGGCCGAGGTCGGCGCGCGGCTCTACCGCACCGGCGACATCGTGCGCTGGCACGACGACGGCTCGCTCGCCTACCTGGGCCGCGCCGATCATCAGGTGAAGATCCGCGGCTTCCGGATCGAACTGGGCGAGATCGAGGCGGGGCTGCTGCAGGATCCGCGCGTGCGCGAGGCGGCGGTGATCACGCGCGACGGCCCGGGCGGGCTGCGCGTGCTGGCCTACGTCGCGCCGGCCGGCGGCGCGGAACTGGCCGGGGCGGCGCTGCGCGCCGAGCTGGCCGGGCGGCTGCCCGACTACATGGTGCCGGCCGCGGTGGTGGTGCTCGACGCGCTGCCGCTGAACCCGAACGGCAAGATCGACCGCCGCGCGCTGCCCGAACCGGTCGCGCAGGCAGCCGACGATGCCGCCGCGCTGCCGCAGGGCGAGACCGAGACGGCGCTGGCCGGCATCTGGTCGACGCTGCTGGGCGTCGCGCCGGTGCGGCGCACCGACCGCTTCTTCGAGCTGGGCGGCCATTCGCTGGCGGCGATGCAGGCGCAGTCGGCGATCCGCGCGAAGCTCGGGGCCGAGGTGCCGCTGGTCGACCTGATGCGCAATCCGCCGCTGGCCGCGCTGGCCGAAGCGGTCGACGCCCTGCGCGCGCCGACCGCCAGCGACGCCGACATCGCGGCCGAGCTGAACGACATCCTCGCGGGCTTGTAAGGGAGGCGGCGCCGACGATGGCCCGACGACGGCGCCGGTCGCCGCTGTTCAACGCCGCTCTCGATGCCGGGAGCGGCGTGTTTACTTGCGCGCCGCCCATGTTGCGCGCCATTGCGGTGCCTGCCTGCACCGCTTCGCGGCATTTGCGCGCCGCGGCGGGGAATCGTTGCGATCGCACTAAAGCGCGCGCCGCGTGGTGCCGTTAGACAGGGGTCGAGCATGCGTTTCCACGCAACGCGGAACGAGAGCCCGTCGAATTCCGGCCCGGAAAGCGGCGTTATCCAGGAACCCTTCTGGCGCGTGCGATGCAACACAACCTGTTCTTCCGGCTGCTCGGCCGGCTGCGCGTGGGCCGCAAGCTGGCTGCTCATTTACCTGCTCGACCTCAGCGCGGTGGTGTACATCAGCAGCATCCTGATCCACGAAAAATACATGTCGATCGATTTCTCGCAGCGGCGTTGTTGCATAAATCGAGTGTGAGGATGCAATAGCATCGACGGGCATAATTTCAGGCGATACGAACGGATTGCGGACGAGCGAGGTCCGCCATACGGTTGATGACGCCGACGCGAACGGAGACC
>WNEB01000084.1 GCA_009914575.1 Burkholderia gladioli | reverse complement strand
CCTGTTGGAGCAATACGCTTTGATCGCCAGCATGAGTGCCAGAGGCAACTGCTACGACAACGCAGCAATGGAGAGTTGGAACCACAGTCTGAAGGTCGAGGCCATCCATGGTGAACACCTCGCCACACGGGAGCAGGCCAAGGCTCATGTGTTTGACTACATTGAGGTTGACTACAATCGGATCCGGCTGCACTCGACCCTTGGCTACCTCAGCCCAGAGCAGTACGAGCTGGCCAATGTCGCTTAGATAGGTGTCCGTAAATCAGGGGCAAGATCAGTCGGCGGCGGACGGGGTGCGGATCACGCCCACGCCGCTCGGCACGTAGGCGAGCTTGCTGCCGTGCACCTCGATCACGCCGAAGCCGGTGACGCGCAGGCCGGGGCGATGCCGATGATACGCATGAAGAGCGGGTGGAAAAGCGAGTAGGGAGCGCAGGAAAAATCAGCGGAATGCGCCGATGGTACAACGATCGTCGCGCAGCTTGGGGCGGCATCGGGCGGGGCCCGTTTCCGCCGCGTCATGAAAAACGGCGGCGAGGAAATCCTGCGCCGCCGTTTCGCGGTGGGGGGGGGCGATCAGTGACGGAAGTGACGGATGCCCGTCAGCACCATCGCGATGCCGTGTTCGTCGGCCGCCGCGATCACTTCGTCGTCGCGCATCGAGCCGCCCGGGTGAATCACCGCGGTCGCGCCCGCGGCCACCACCACGTCGAGGCCGTCGCGGAACGGGAAGAACGCGTCCGACGCCACGGCCGAACCGGTCAGCGTGAGGCCGGCGTTTTGCGCCTTGATGCCGGCGATGCGGGCCGAATCCACGCGGCTCATCTGGCCGGCGCCGACGCCGAGCGTCATGCCGTTGCCGCAGAACACGATCGCGTTCGACTTCACGTACTTCGCGACGCGCCATGCGAACAGCAGATCGTCGAGTTCCTTCGGCGTCGGCTGGCGCTTGGTCACCACGCGCAGTTCGTCGGGCTGCACGTTGCGCGAGTCGAGCGACTGCACGAGCAGGCCGCCGCCGACGCGCTTCAGGTCGAACGCGTTGAAGCCGTCGCCGAGCGCGATTTCGAGCAGGCGCACGTTATGCTTGGCCGCGAACACCTGCTTGGCCGCGTCCGAGAACGACGGAGCGATCAGCACTTCGACGAACTGCTTGGCCACCGCCTGCGCCGCGGCTTCGTCCACTTCGCGGTTGAACGCGATGATGCCGCCGAACGCCGAGGTCGGATCGGTCTGGAACGCCTTGGCGTAGGCTTCGGCCGGGCTGGCCGCCACCGCCACGCCGCACGGGTTGGCGTGCTTGATGATCACGCAGGCCGGGGCGTCGAACGTCTTCACGCATTCCCAGGCCGCGTCGGAATCGGCGATGTTGTTGTACGACAGTTCCTTGCCCTGCAGCTGGCGGTAGTTCGCCAGCGCGCCCGCCGGCGCGGCCAGGTCGCGGTAGAACGCGACCGTCTGGTGCGGGTTCTCGCCGTAGCGCAGGTCCTGCACCTTGTCGTACGCCAGGTTCAGCGTGGCCGGGTACGGCTGGCGCGTGGCGTGCTGCAGTTCCTCGGTCAGGCTCGTCAGGTAGTTCGTGATCGCGCCGTCGTATTGCGCGGTGTGCGCGAACACCTTGGTGGCCAGGCGGAAGTTGGTGGCGTAGCCCACCGTGTTGCCGTTCGCCTTCATTTCGTCGAGCACCACGGCGTAGTCGGCCGGATCGACGATCACCGTCACGTCGCGGTGGTTCTTCGCGGCCGAGCGCAGCATGGTCGGGCCGCCGATGTCGATGTTCTCGATCGCGTCGGCCAGCGTGCAGTCGTCCTTCGCGATGGTCGCGACGAACGGGTACAGGTTCACCACCAGTAGATCGATCGTGGGGATGCCGTGCGCGTCGAGCGCCTGCATGTGTTCGGGCAGGTCGCGGCGCGCCAGGATCCCGCCGTGCACCTTCGGGTGCAGCGTCTTCACGCGCCCGTCGAGCATTTCCGGGAAGCCGGTGTAGTCGGCCACTTCGGTGACGGGCAGGCCGGCGTCGGCCAGCAGCTTCGCGGTGCCGCCCGTCGACAGCAGCTTGACGCCCTGCTGCGAGAGGGCCGTCGCGAATTCGACGACGCCGGTTTATCGGAAACGGAGAGGAGCGCTTGCTTGATCATGATGGGGAGCACCAGTAGCCAGGAAATCGGGGACGAAGCGGTCGACCTGCGGCCTGCGGCTTACAACAGGCCGTGCTGCTGCAGCTTCTTGCGCAGCGTGTTGCGGTTGATGCCGAGGTACTCGGCGGCGAGCGACTGGTTGCCGCCCGCCTGTTCGAGTACCACCTCGAGCATCGGCTTCTCGACGCACGACATCACCATGTCGTAGACGTCATGCGGATTGGAGCCGTCGAGATCCCGGAAATACACGTCCAGGCTGTCGCGGACACATTGTTCGATGTTGTGCTTGCTCATGCTGCTATTGAATAGGGTCGGACAGCGCGCTCTGCGCGTCGAAATAATCGTTGACGGCGGCAAGCTGGTCGCGTGTGGTATCGAGCGTATTCATCCGGTGCCGGAACGCGTTGGCGCCGGAAAGGCCGCGAGTGTACCAGCCGATGTGCTTGCGCGCAGTACGCAGGCCGGTAAATTCGCCGTAGAACGCGTAATTATCCTCGAGGTGCTCGTTGAGCAGGTGCTGGATCTCGTCGACGGTCGGCGGCGGCAGGGTTTCGCCCGTCCGCAGGAAATGCTCGATTTCGCGGAACAGCCACGGGCGGCCTTGCGCGGCGCGGCCGATCATCAGCGCGTCGGCGCCGGTGGCGTCGAGCACGGTTCGGGCCTTGGCCGGCGAGGCGATGTCGCCGTTCGCCACCACGGGGATTTTCACCGAGGCCTTCACAGCGGCGATCGTCTCGTATTCGGCGTCGCCCTTGTACAGGTCGGCGCGGGTGCGACCGTGCACGGTCAGCATCGAGATGCCGGCCTCCTGCGCGAGCCGCGCGATGTCAGCGCGTTCTTGTGCTCGCGGTCCCAGCCGGTGCGGATCTTCAGCGTGACGGGTACCGCGTCGGGGCCGGTGCCCACGGCCGCCACCACGGCCGAGACGATCCGCACCACCAGCGGTTCGTTCTGTGCAGCAGCGCCGAGCCGGCCGCCACGTTGCAGACCTTCTTGGCCGGGCAGCCCATGTTGATGTCGATGATCTGCGCGCCGTTCGCCACGTTGTAGGGCGCTGCCTCGGCCATCATCGCCGGATCGGCGCCGGCGATCTGCACCGCGATCGGCTCCACCTCGCCCGTGTGGTTGGCGCGGTTGGCGCGGCGCATGGTTTTCTCGCTTTTCCAGAGCTGCGGGTTCGACGCGACCATCTCGGAGACGGCGTAGCCCGCGCCCAGCCGCTTGCAGAGCTGGCGGAACGGACGATCCGTGACGCCGGCCATGGGGGCGACGAACAGGTTGTTGCGCAGGACGTGAGAGCCGAGAACGGGCATGACAATGACAGCGCCCGCGCGAGGGCGCGGGCAAGGATCGGGCGGTGGGAAAACGCGCATTTTACCGTAAGCGCCGGTGGGGCCGGCGATCGCGATTGTCGACAAGCGTCAAATCGAGATGAAGCTTCGGTGACATGCCGGTGACGGTATCGCGGCGGCGCAGGCCGGGCGGGCGAGCCCGCCGCGCCCGGCGGCAACGGCCCGGTGTTGCGCCGATGCCTCAACGCCGGGTGCCGGCACCGATTCAGCGACGCTGACCGAACATCATCTGTCGCGCGATCACCGTCTTGAGCGGCGGCACGAATTCGAGCGCGGTCAGGGCCGCGCCGCGCAGCGCCGCGAGCGGGCGCGATTCGATCGTGAACAGCCGCGCCAGCAGATCGGTGGCGCCGATCGTCAGGCGCCGGTCGAGCACGCGCCGGCCGTTGAACGCGGCCAGCGCGAGCGGCGTCGTGCCGTGCTCGGACAGCGCGTCGACGAGCGTGTGCGCGTCGCGCAGGCCCAGGTTCAGCCCTTGCCCGGCCACCGGATGCAGTGTTTGCGCGGCGTTGCCGACGATCGCCACGCGGCCGGTGACCAGCTTGGGCGCGGCGGCCAGCCCCAGCGGAAACGCCGCGCGGCCGGCGATCTGCGTGAAACGGCCCATGCGGCCGCCGAACGCGACGCCGAGTTCCGCGAGGAAGGCGGCATCGGGCAACGCGGCGCGGCGCGCGGCTTCGTCCGGCGAGCAGCACCAGACGAGCGCGTAGTCGGCCTGGCCCGGCCCGCCGAGCGGCAGCAGCGCGAGCGGGCCTTCGGGCGTGAAGCGTTCCCAGGCCACGCGCGGTTTCGGCGCGGCCACGCTGACGGTGCCGACGAGCGCGGTCTGCGCGTAATCGAGGCGATGGCGCGCATCGCGCACGCCGTCGCGCGGCGCGTCCTAGAACAGCCCGCCCTCGGCGTTGACGAGCGTGCGCACGCGCAGCAGGCGCTCGCCCTGTGGCGTGTCGAGCATGATGCTGACGCCGTCTGTGTCCTGCTGCGGCGCGCGCGCCGTGGTCGAGGTCAGCCACTGCACCGGCGTGCCGTGCACCGCGCGTGCGAGCGTCGCGACCAGCGAGCCGTAGCGGGCCACATAGCCGAGCGCGTCGACGCCGTGCTCCTCGCGGTCGATCAGCGTGCGACCGAAGTGGCCGCGTTGCGACACGTGGATGTGTTCGATCGGGGCCGCATCGCCGGGCCAGCCAAGCGCGCCGAGCAGCACGCGGCTGCCGTGCGAGACGGCGATCGCGCGCGGATCGCCGGCGCTGGCCGACGGGTCGCGCGCATCGACGAGCACCACCGACAGCGCCCGCGTCGCGCTGCGGCGCGCGAGCCAGCCGGCCAGGGCGAGGCCGACCGGGCCGGCGCCGACGATGGCGATGTCGGCGTCGAACGGGGCGGCGGACAGGACGCCGGAAGGGGCAGCGGGCGCATGCGTCATCGTGCGGGCTCGCCTGCGCTCAACGCGATGCCGGCGCGGCGGCGCGCGCGTCGCGCATCAGCGCCTCGATCTCGTAGACCGCCACCGGCACGTCGCGCGTGATTAGTTCACAGCCGTCGGCGGTGACGAACGCGTCGTCCTCGATGCGGATGCCGATGTCGTGGAACTCGGCCGGCACGTCGTCGACCGCGCGCACGTAGAGGCCCGGCTCGATGGTCAGCGCCATGCCTGCTTGCAGCGTGCGCCACGGCAGCGCGCCCTGCGCATCGCGTTCGGCGCCGCGCTCGCGGTAGTCGCCGCAATCGTGCACGTCCATGCCGAGCCAGTGGCCGGTGCGGTGCATGTAGAAGCGCGAATAGGCGCGCTCGGCGATCACGTCGTCGACGCTCGCGAAGCGCGATTTCGGCACGATGCCGGTGTCGAGCAGGCCCTGCGCGAGCACGCGCACCGCCGCGTCGTGCGGCGCCTCGAACGGCACGCCGGGCCGCGTCGCCGCTGCGGCGGCTTCCTGTGCGGCCAGCACGATGTCGTAGAGCGCGCGCTGCGGGCCGGAGAAGCGACCGTTGGCGGGGAACGTGCGCGTGATGTCCGACGCGTAGCCTTCGAGTTCGCAGGCCGCGTCGATCAGGATCAGGTCGCCGTCCTGCGCCGCCGCGTTGCCGGTCGGGTAGTGCAGCACGCAGGCGTTCGCGCCGGCCGCGACGATCGAGCCGTAGGCCGGCCCGGCCGAGCCGTGGCGGCGGAATTCGTGCAGCAGCTCGGCCTCGATCTCGTACTCGCGGATGCCGGGGCGCGTGACCGCCATCGCGCGCCGGTGCGCGCTCGCGGAAATCACGGCGGCGCGGCGCATGATCGCCTGTTCGTGGGTGTCCTTGACGAGGCGCATCTCTTCGAGCAGCGGCGCGAGGTCGTGCGCCGAGGCCGGCGCGGCCACGCCGGCGCGGCTGCGTGCGCGCACGGCGTCGCGCCAGCCGGCCAGTTGCCGGTCGAATTCGGCCGAGGCGCCGAAGCGGTAGTGCACCGCGCCAGCGTCGCCGAGCAGGCGCGGCATTTCGGCGTCGAGCGCGTCGTTGGCGAACGCGGCGTCGAAGCCGAACGCCTCGCGAGCGGCGTCGGGGCCGTAATGGAAGCCTTCCCAGATCTCGCGGTCGGGGTGCTTGGCGCGACAGAACAGGATCGATTCCGGCTCGCCGCCGGTCGCGCTCGCGTCGAGCACGAGCAGCGCATCCGGTTCGGCGAAGCCGGTCAGGTAATAAAAGTAGGGCTCTTTTGAGTTTCGAGTGGGTGCTAAAGTGCCCGATTTGCACGCAAACGAAGGGGAGTCATGCATAGCAAGTTGTTCGAGACGGCTTTGGGTATCAGCAATCCGTGGTGGCGGGAGCTATTGTCGAATCTGGTGTACGGCGGTCGCGACGGGAATTTGAGAAGGCGGTGGCGGTTTAGCTGAGAATGTTGCTTGTCATGAGCACAACCAGCGAACCCTGAGTGATCCGGAAACCAGCCACCATGAAGAAGACTACGAAAGAAGCGACCAGCAGTAAAGCAGAAACGAAGAGCGTGCTCGACGAGCTGATCCAACAGGGCGCGCGGCAGATTATTCAGCAGGCAGTCGAAGCGGAGCTTGCAACGATGCTCGAGCAGTACAGCAATGTGAAGTCGCTCGACG
>WNEB01000083.1 GCA_009914575.1 Burkholderia gladioli | reverse complement strand
CAACTGGGCTTGCTCGGCAAGGCCCGCGCGCAGCGCTTCGTGCTCTTGTTTACCAACAACACGACACTCAGCATCAGCACGACGGTTCGGTTTCTTGGTAGGCTTCATTTCGGCGGTTCTCCTATTCTGGAGGTTGGTCCTGGAAACCCGATTCTCTCGGATTCCTACGGGAACCGCCGCCTTCAACCTTCAACTACGTTTGGGACACCGCCGCTTGCTGCGCACGCGATTGAACCAGCGGTTCAGCAGCAGGATCAGCGTATAGGCCGAATCGCCGAGGTAGGCGAGCCACTTCGCGTGCTGGATCACGCCGTCGAACAGGTCGCCGTGCACGATCCAGAGGCGCTTGCCGGCCAGCGTGGTGTGAAAGGCCTCGCCGCGCACCTGGATCTCGCCGAACGCGAGGTCGCAGCACTGGCGCGCCGCCTCGTCGTGGTTGCCGGGGATGTAGACGACCTGGGTGCCCTTGCGCGCCTTGCGCATGATCTTCTGCACCACGTCGTTGTGCGCCTGTGGCCAGTACCAGCCCTTCTTCAGTTGCCAGCCGTCGATGATGTCGCCGACCAGGTACAGGTATTAGGAATCGTTGTGGCGCAGGAAATCGAGCAGGTATTTCGCCTGGCAGCCGCTCGTGCCCAAGTGGATGTCCGAGATCCAGATCGTGCGGTAGCGGTTCGCGGGGCCGTCGGCGTCCTCCTGATGGCCGGAGGCGGCCGACCATTGCGGCGGCTCGGCCGGGGTGTCGTCGCAGGTTGCGCCGGAGAGGAACGCCGCAGCCGGCGCGCGCCGACCGGATCTTGGAAGAAGGTAGTAGCGGACGTTTTGAGGCCCATGCATGACTCGCGCCGTGTTGAATAACCGGCATTGCGCCATGCGTCGATGACTTCGCCGTGACAGTCACGGGACGTTCTTATTACGAGGCGTTGGCTGCGGGAATCGTGCCCCGGCGCGGCCCGCGCGGCGCGTGGGATGGGCGCGGCGGCGCGGTCGGCTGCCGGCGGAAACGGCTGGCGCATGCGTGATGCGTCCTTGCGACAGTCGTGCGCGGCAAGGCAAATTGATCGGACGATTGCGACCGGGAAGAACGGGAAGAACGGGAAGAACGGGAAGAACGGGAAGAACGGGAAGAACGGGAAGAACGGGACGCCGAGCGGCGGCGCGCTCAGCGCGGACACGATGCGGGTGCCGGCCAACCGGTCGTGCGGGAACTGACGCGCCGGGTCGAGGCGCGCGGCCAGCGCCCACAGCACGATCCAGGCGGCCGTCACGGCCAACGTGACGGGCACGGCGAGGCCGGCCAGCGAGTGCAGCGCCAGCGGCGGCAGGAACCAGAGCCAGCCGAGCAGGTAGCGCAGCACGGCGCGCGGCGCGGTCAGCGGCGTGCCGTGCGCCGTGACGAGCCGTAGCCGCCAGGTCTTCATCGGCAAGGTCTGGCCGCCGTGAGTCCAGAACCAGACGAAATACGCGCCGACCACGACGGCGATCCACGCGGCGAGCCACCGGTGATGGACGAGGCCGTTGCGCTGCTGGAGCACGAGAGCGAATGCGAGGGCGGCGAAGAAGACGATGCCGAACAGCAGCACGCCTTCGTAGACGAGCGCGGCGAGGCGCCGGCCCACGCCCGGACGGGCGCCGGCGGCATCCGTGGCGGAAGCGGCCGGCGCGGCGCTCACGATCCCTTGAAGATCGACGGCGCGTCGACCGGCGAAATGGGTTGCGGTGCGGGCGGTTGCTGGGTGCCCGAGGCGGCCGTGGTCGGCACGGCGGCGCTGGCGCCCGCGCCCGGCTCGGCGACCGGTGCGATCGGCGTCAGCGGTGCGTTGGCCGGATGGTCGTGCGCGTTGACGAGGCGATTGATGTCGCGGTCGCTCTTGCCCGACGGCGGCGCGCTGACCACGGTGCGGCGATGCCGCTCGGCGGCGGCGAGCCGGGCCTTCTGCTCGGGCGTCAGCTTCTGGTAATCCTTCCACGCGCGCTCGCGGGCCTGCGCGGAAAGGTCTTTCGACACCTGATAGTTTTCCCGCGCGACGCGCCGCTCTTCCTGCGTGAGGCTGGCCCATTGGGTCATCCGCTCATGCAGGCGTTTTTGCTCTTCGAGCGACATCTTCGGGTAACGTGCGGCGATCTTGATCCAGCGACGCTTGCGCGCCTCGCTGAAGCTGTCCCACAGCCGTTCGACCGGGGCCAGCGCCTCGTGCTGCTGCGCCGACAGGCGCGCCCAGGACAGCGGGCTGGCGGGCGCGAGCGCGGGAAACGCGTTGGGCAGCGAGAGGCTGACGGTCGGCTGGGCCGGTGCCGCGCTGGTGGCGGTCGCGGGCGCGGCGACCGTGGGGCCGGCAACCGCGGCGGGCTGATCCTCGAAACGCGTGTAGGTGGCCGCGTACGCAACCACGAGCGCGATCGCGCTCCCGAAAAATATCGCCAGTCCGCGTTTGTGAATCACCCCGTGCGTCCTTCTGTATCTGGTTGCGCTCAGCGCGTGTGCGACAAATATGCGTTGAACCCGTGGTCGAGGTACGCATTGAGCGGCAGGTCATCGTTCAGCATGGCCGCGTCGATGTCGGCCAGCTCGACCGTATGTTCGAGATTTTCCCAGTAGGCGATGCCGACGATGCCGGCCAGCAGCACCAGCAACGGCACGGCGCGCACGAGCCGGCGCGCGAGCGAGGCCGGCGACCGGGCGACCGGGCCGGGCAGCAGGCCGAAGCCGCCGCCCATGTTGCCCGCGAGCGCCGGCACCAGCACGATGCCGGCGTCGGGTTTCTTGCGCGCGAGCGCGGCGTGGCGCGCCGCGGACAGGCGATCGGCTGCGGACGGGGGCAGATCCTTGGCGCGTTCGTCCAGCGCGCGGCGGATCTTCAGGGCAAATTCGAGTTCTTTGAGTTCGGGAGCGGAGCTCATAGCGTTATTCCTTTGGCCTTGAGCGCTTGTGCCAATGCGTGCGTGGCCCGTGAGCAGTGCGTCTTGACGCTGCCTTCGGAACAACCCATGGCGGCGGCTGTTTCGGCGACATCCATATCCTCCCAATAACGCATAAGGAAGGCTTCCCGTTGACGCACCGGAAGCTTGCGGATTTCGTCGTCGATCAGCGTGAGCACCTGCTCCCGTTCTAGGCGGGTTTCGCTGATTTCGATGCCGTTGCCGTTGTCGGCCGTGTCGAGCGTTTCGAGCGGATCGAAGTCTTCGTCGTCGCTGCTGCCCAGCGACGAAAAGAGGCTGACCCAGGTGTTGCGGACTTTCTGGCGGCGAAAGTAATCGTGGATCGCGTTCTGCAGGATCCGCTGAAAAAGCAGTGGCAGCTCGACCGGCGGGCGGTCGCCGTACTTTTCCGCGAGCCGGATCATCGCGTCCTGCACGATGTCGAGCGACGCGTCGTCGTCGCGCACGGCGTAGACGGCCTGCTTGAACGCGCGCCGTTCGACGCTCGTCAGAAAATCGGCGAGTTCCTTGTCTGATGCCATTCCGTGAAAAGGTCTGCGCTCGAAGGGGCGGGTAGGACGAAAAATTTCGTAAACGGGCGGATGCTAACAAATTTTCGTGCCGGTCGGCACCTCGCGTGGCGTCGCGGCGGCGGGCGAGGGCGCCGACCGCCGCCGCCCGCGGTGCGGCGCCCGCCACGGAGCGGGATTTTTTGGCCTCTCTTGAATTTCGAGCGGGTGGATTTTTCCGGGTCAAGGGCGGGCGAAGCCCGGCGCAGCGAACCCTTGATGCGGAGAAATCTACGAGCCCGTCCGGCGGCGAGGACTTCCCCGCCTTGGGGCGGGGGCTAGGGGTCGGAAGATACCGTTTTGCGACGTAGGTTTTCGTACCCCGGCGGCCCTTTTCACCAACTCAAATTTCAAGAGAGCCATTTTTTCTTGACCGCTTGACGGCGACACTATATCGTCGCAGCTTCGCAACATAAGTGATGGTCTCAATTGAGGCTGGAGGCTGGCCCAAGAAGCCAGCTTGTCAACTGGACGCGCCGCTTGAACCCGGATCACAAGTTCGGCAGAGAGCACCCGATCAATTTTTTGCCGAAAATTCGAAAGGTCGATATGAACATGCCCAGCGCGGAATTCTCCACGTCGGAACCCATTCCAGCCCCGTCGAGCGACTCGATCGGCGCCACCGTGCTCATGCAGGCACTGGCCGACGAGAACGTCGAATTCATCTGGGGCTACCCAGGCGGCTCGGTTCTCTACATCTACGACGAACTCTACAAGCAGGAAAAGATCCAGCACGTGCTCGTGCGCCACGAACAGGCGGCAGTGCACGCGGCGGATGCGTACGCGCGATCGACGGGCAACGTCGGCGTGTGTCTCGTCACGTCCGGCCCGGGCGTCACGAATGCCGTCACCGGCATCGCCACCGCCTACATGGATTCGATTCCGCTCGTGGTGATCAGCGGACAGGTGCCCACCGGCGCAATCGGCCTGGACGCGTTCCAGGAATGCGACACGGTCGGCATCACGCGCCCCTGCGTCAAACACAATTTCCTCGTGAAGGACGTTCGCGATCTGGCCGAAACGGTCAAGAAGGCGTTCTTCATCGCGCGTACCGGCCGGCCCGGCCCGGTGCTGATCGACATTCCGAAGGACGTGTCGAAAACGCCGTGCGAGTACGCACCGGTCAAGCGCGTGTCGCTGCGCTCGTACAACCCGGTCACCAAGGGCCATTCGGGCCAGATCCGCAAGGCCGTCTCGCTGCTGCTGTCGGCCAAGCGTCCGTATATCTACACGGGTGGCGGCATCATCCTGGCCGACGCGGCGCGCGAGCTGAACCAGTTCGCCGACCTGCTCGGCTACCCGGTCACGAATACGCTGATGGGCCTGGGCGGTTACCGCGCCTCCGATCCGAAGTTCCTCGGCATGCTCGGCATGCACGGCACGTACGAAGCGAACATGGCGATGCAGCACTGCGACGTGCTGATCGCGATCGGCGCGCGCTTCGACGACCGCGTGATCGGCGATCCGTCGCACTTCGCCTCGCGCCCGCGCAAGATCATCCACATCGACATCGATCCGTCGTCGATCAGCAAGCGCGTCAAGGTCGATATTCCGATCGTCGGCGACGTCAAGGAAGTGCTGAAGGAACTGATCGAGCAGCTGCAGACGGTCGAGCATGGCCCCGACACCGAAGCGCTCGCGCAATGGTGGAAGGACATCGAGGGCTGGCGCTCGAAGGATTGCCTGAAGTTCGACCGCGAAAGCGAAATCATCAAGCCGCAGCATGTCGTCGAGACGCTGTGGAAGCTGACCAACGGCGAGGCCTACGTGTGCTCCGACGTCGGCCAGCACCAGATGTGGGCTGCGCAATTCTACCGCTTCGACAAGCCGCGCCGCTGGATCAACTCGGGCGGCCTGGGCACGATGGGCTTCGGCCTGCCGGCCGCGATGGGCGTCAAGATGGTCCATCCGGACGACGACGTGGTGTGCATCACGGGCGAAGGCTCGATCCAGATGTGCATCCAGGAACTGTCGACCTGCAAGCAGTACGACACGCCCGTCAAGATCATCTCGCTCAACAACCGCTACCTCGGCATGGTCCGCCAGTGGCAGCAGATCGAATACAAGAAGCGCTATTCCCATTCCTACATGGATGCGCTGCCCGATTTCGTGAAGCTCGCCGAAGCGTTCGGCCACGTCGGGATGCGTATCGAAAAGTCGTCCGATGTGGAGCCGGCGCTGAAGGAAGCGCTGCGTCTGAAGGATCGCACCGTGTTTCTCGACTTCCAGACCGATCCGACCGAGAACGTCTGGCCGATGGTTCAGGCCGGCAAGGGCATCACCGAGATGCTGCTCGGATCGGAAGATCTGTAACGGCGCGCTCGCGCGTCGCGCCCCGCGCACCCGCTTCCACAAAGAGCGGGCGGCGCCGGGCGGCGCGCAGCGTGCATTCGAACTGGATTAGTCGAGACCTCATCGGGAAGAAGCGAACATGCGACACATCATTTCCGTGCTGCTGGAAAACGAACCGGGCGCGCTCTCGCGCGTGGTCGGCCTGTTCTCGGCACGTGGCTACAACATTGAAACCTTGACGGTGGCGCCGACCGAAGACAATTCGCTGTCGCGTCTGACCATCGTATCCATCGGCTCCGACGACGTGATCGAACAGATCACGAAGCATCTGAACCGCCTGATCGAGGTGGTGAAGGTCGTGGACCTGACCGACGGCGCGCATATCGAGCGCGAGTTGATGCTGATCAAGGTGCGGGCAGTAGGCAAGGAACGCGAAGAAATGAAGCGGATGGCGGACATTTTCCGCGGCCGCATCATCGACGTGACCGAAAAGACCTACACCATCGAATTGACGGGCGCGAGCGACAAACTCGACGCATTCATCCAGGGGCTGGACGCCGGCGCGATTCTCGAAACCGTGCGGACCGGCAGCTCGGGCATCGGTCGCGGCGAGCGCATCCTGAAGGTTTGACGCCGCCGTATCGAACGGAGCCGGGTGCGCCGTCATGCCCCGGTAGCATTACCCATTGAACGAACTCACTGAATTTGCGAAGGAATGATCATGAAAGTTTTCTACGACAAGGACGCTGACCTCTCCCTCATCAAGGGCAAGCAAGTCACGATCATCGGTTACGGCTCGCAAGGCCACGCACACGCGCTGAAC
>WNEB01000082.1 GCA_009914575.1 Burkholderia gladioli | reverse complement strand
CACTTGGAATACCTGCTTGGCGATGTCGACACCTACGGCCATACTGTTCATCGTGGATCCTCCGGTTGCCGGGAAATGCGTGCATTTTCCACCAGGGCACATCGATGCCGTTGGCCCGTGAGGATCCACCCTCATTCTTCGCTCACTCGGTCACGGGGGGGACGCGTTCATTTCATTCTCCTGGCGATCCTGCAGGAGGTGGCCGCGCGCGCCACGATCACCTACAAGATCCTTTACAACGACGCGGTGGCGATGACGGGCGGGCAGCCGGTGGACGGCAGCCTGTCGGTGCCGCAGATCGCGCGGCAGGCGGAGGCCGAGGGCGTGTCGCGCTTCGTGGTGGTGTCCGACGAGCCGCGGAAGTACGACGGCCTGCGCGACGCGTTCCCGCGCGGCACGAGCTTCCATCATCGGGACGAACTCGACGCCGTGCAGCGCGAGCTGCGCGACACCGACGGCGTGACGGTGCTGATCTACGACCAGACCTGCGCGGGCGAGAAGCGCCGCCGCAAGAAGGGCTAGTATCCCGACCCGGCCCGGCGCGCGTTCATCAACGAACAGGTGTGCGAAGGATGCGGCGATTGCGGCGTGCAGTCGAACTGCCTGTCGGTGGAAGCGGTCGAGACGCCGCTCGACCGCAAGCGCCGCATCGATCAGTCGTCGTGCAACAAGGATTATTCGTGCGTGAACGGCTTCTGCCCGAGCTTCGTGACCGTCGAGGGCGCGGCGCTGAAGCAGGCGGTCGGCATCGCGTTCGACGAGGCCGCGCTGGCCGCGCGCGTGGCGGCGCTGCCGCTGCCGGCCGCGCGGCTCGACGCGGCGCCGTACGACATGCTGGTGACGGGCGTGGGCGGCACCGGCGTGGTGACGGTGGGCGCGCTGATCAGCATGGCGGCGCACCTGGAGGGCCGCAGCGCGTCGGTGCTCGATTTCATGGGCTTCGCGCAGAAGGGCGGCGCGGTGCTGTCGTACGTGCGGATCGCCGCGCGCGACGCATGGCTGAACCAGGTGCGCATCGACACGCAGCAGGCCGACCTGCTGCTGGCCTGCGACATGGTGGTGGGCGCGAGCGCCGAGGCGTTGCAGACGGTGCGCCACGACCGCACGCGCATCGTCGTCAACACGCATCCGATCCCGAACGCCGCGTTCGTGCGCGATCCCGACGCGAGCCTGCACGCCGGCGCGCTGCTCGACAAGATGCGTCACGCGGCCGGCGACGGGCGCGTGTCCGAATGCGACGCGCAGGCGCTGGCCGCCCGGTTCCTCGGCGATTCGATCGGCGCGAACATCCTGATGCTCGGCTTCGCCTGGCAGCACGGGCTCGTGCCGATGTCGCTGGCGGCGCTGATGCGCGCGCTCGAGCTGAACGGCGTGGCGGTCGACGCGAACCGGCTGGCGTTCTCGATCGGTCGGATGGCGGCGGGCGATCCGGTCGGGCTCGAGGCGCTGTGGCAGGCGCATCATGCGGCGCCGGCCGCCGCCGCGCCGCGCACGCTCGACGAGCTGGTGGCCGATCGCACGGGCACGGCGCGGCTCGACGCCTACGGTGGGCGGCGCGTCGCGGCGCGCTACCGCACGCTGGTGGACGCCACGCGCGCCACCGGCAACGCGCAGGTCGCGGAAGCCGTGGCGACCGCGTTCTACCGGCTGCTGGCCGTGAAGGACGAATACGAAGTGGCGCGGCTCTACAGCGACGGCAGCTTCCGCGCGGCGCTCGGCGCTCGGCGCGCAGTTCGACGGCGTGGCCGGACGCGATTACCGGATCCGTTTCCATCTGGCGCCGCCCGCCATGGCGAAGGCCGCTCACGGCGCGCGCCCGAAGAAGCAGCGTTTCGGCGGCTGGATGTGGCCCGTGCTCGGCGTGCTGGCGCGCTGCCGCGGGCTGCGCGGCACGCCGTTCGATCCGTTCGGCCGCACCGCCGAGCGCCGCATGGAGCGCGCGCTGGCCGACGATTACGCCATCACCATGACGCGCGCGTTCGCGGCGCTGAAGGCGGGGCAGGGCGGCAACGCGCAGGCCGTCGCGGCGCTCGCCGCGCTGCCCGCCAAGGTGCGCGGCTACGGGCCGGTGAAGCTAGCGAGCGTGGCCGCCATGAAGCGCGCCGAGCCGGCGCTGGCGTTGCAGGCTGGCGTGGAAGCGGCGACCGGCGCGCAGGCGATCGAGCCGATCAAGGGGGCGGGCGCGTTGCGCGGGATTCCGGTGGTGGTCGCGGCGAAGTAGCGGAAAGGCGGCGGCCGCGCCGGGCGCGCGCGACCGCTCCGCGGGCCTACAGCCGCCCTTTCTTGCGCGTTGTCATCGCCGTCTCCGACAGATCGACCTCGCGCATCAGCTTGACGAGCGTTTCGTCGTTGATCTTCTGCTCGGTGCGCATCCGGTACAGCGCCGCGCGCTCGGCGCGGATCGCCGAGAGCTTCATCTGCAGCTCCATCCGTTCGGCCTGCTTGGCTTCGGCGCGCAGCGTGGCGGCGTCGTCGCCCTCGTCGTCGTCGAGGCTGTCAAGGCGGCGGCGGTAGAGATCCATGACGCGCGCGGTGATGTCGGCGCAGCGCGCGGCGTCGGCTTCGTCGAGATCGGCGGTCAGCGTGTCGTGGGTGGCGTCGATCGCGCGGATCGCCGCCTGCGCTGCGGCCGCGCGCGCGGCGCGCTCCTCGCGCACGTGCGGGTTTGGCGCGGTGCGCAGGTCGCGCAGCAGCAGCGGCAGCCCCACCACGGCCACCAGCAGCGAGCCGAGTATCACGCCCGAGGCGATGAAGATGGCGGTGTCGCGCCCGGCCAGCGGGGTGCCGTTGCCGAGCGCGACCGGCACCGACAGCACGCCGGCCAGCGTGACCGCGCCGCGCACGCCGCCCACCGTCATCAGCGCGATGGTGCGAAAGCCCGGCATGCTGCCGCTCAGGCCGCGCCGCGCCGCGCCGCGCGCAGGCTCGCGATCCAGCGCAGCAGCCAGATCCAGCTGAAGCGGATCGCGTACAGCGCGGCCAGCATCGCCAGCACGTAGCCGATCATCGCGGCCACCAGCGCGTCGCTTTCGTGATGCGCCGACAGCAGCGCGCGGCCGATGATCTGCGGCATCTGCAGCCCGAGCATGATGAACACCATGCCGTTGAACACGAACTCGATCATCGACCAGGTGTTCTCGGCGCGCACCCGCGCGGCCACCGTGCTGCTGCGCGAGAAGCTCGTGTAATTCATCATCATCCCGGCCGCCACCGCCGACAGGATCCCCGACAGCTCGAAATGCTCGGCGATCAGGTACGACGCGAACGGGATCAGCAGCGTCATGACGATGCCGGGCGCCGGATCGCCTTCCTGCGCGGCGTTCAGGAAACGCGTCGACAGCGTACTGAACAGCCAGGCCAGCGCCGCGCCGACCGCGAGGCCGCCGCTCGCGACGATCACGAAATCGAGCGACGCCTCGCGCAGCGAGAACACGCCGGTGAGCGCGGCGGCGATCGCGAACTTCAGCGCCACTAGGCCCGACGCGTCGTTCATCAGCGCCTCGCCTTCGAGGATGTGCATCAGCTGCGGCGGAATCCGGCCCTTGCCGGCGATGCCCGACAGCGCCACCGCGTCGGTGGGCGACAGCACGGCCGCCAGCGCGAACGCGACCGGCAGCGGCAGACCCGGCACCAGCCAGTGCGCGAAATAGCCCACCGCCAGCACCGTGATGAACACCAGCCCGAACGCCAGCATCAGGATCGCGCGCCGTTGCAGGTACAGCTCGCGTTTCGGAATCCGCCAGCCGTCGGCGAACAGCAGCGGCGGGATGAACAGCAGCATGAAGATTTCGGGATCGAAGCTCACGTGCAGACGCAGGCGCGGCCAGGCGAGCAGCGCGCCGATGGCGATCTGCACGAGCGGCAGCGGCGGGCGCCAGGGCAGCAGGCGGATCGCGATGCCGGACAGCGCGACCGCGAGCAGCAGGATCAGGGCGGTGAAGACGATTTCCATCGATAGAGTCGGGTTCTCGTAAGGCAGGGACCGGGCGAGTGTAGCGCGCGACGGTGAACGGCGTCGTGCCGACATGCACCGAGTTGGTGCGGCCGGGATCGCGGCGCGGTGCATCGCGTCAATGCCGGCGGGGCTTCGGACGGTTTTTGCGAGTGAGCACGGAGCTTGCTTATACCTGACGGACAACACGGTGGAATGACCGAGGGTGCAATGATGAGCAGCGGATCGATTACGGGTCGCGCGCCGGCAACGGCGGCGGCCATCAGGAGGGACGTCGCATGTTGACCATGCAGCAGGAACGGCCGCTGGCGATGACGGCCCCGGTGTCGTCGGGTTCGCCCTACCGGTTCGAGCGCGAGGTGCCGTCCGGCTTCGAGCGGGTGGCGTCGAGCCACCGCGATCTGGCGTTGTCGAGCATGTTTCAACCGATCTTCAGCATGTCGCACCAGCGTGCGGTGGGGTACGATGGGCTGCTGCTCGCGCACGATGCGCTCGACCGGCCGGTGTCGCCGCTCGACGTGTTCGGGCAGGCCGCGCGGCGCGGCGCGGCGATGCAGGTCGACCGGCTCGCGCAGGCGCTGCACCTCGAGAACTTCTCGCTGCTCGGCGCCGAGCGCGAGTGGCTGTTCCTGAACGTGCATCCCGGCGTGCTGACCGATCCGTTCCAGGCCGCGGCGCTGCTCGCGAACCTGAAGCGGCTCGACATCTCGCCGCGCCGCGTGGTGCTCAAAGTGCTGGAGCAGCGCGCCGACGATCTCGACCGTCTCGCCGACGCCGTGCAGGAATTCCGCGCGCACGGCTTCCTGATCGCGCTCGACGATTTCGGCGCGGGCCATTCGAACATCGAGCGGATCTGGCAACTGAACCCCGACATCGTCAAGCTCGATCGCATCATGCTGTCGCACGCGCAGCATCGCAGCGGGCAGATCGCGATCCTGCACGGGCTCGTGACGTTGCTGCACGAGGCCGGCAAGCTGGTGCTGATCGAGGGCATCGAAACCGAGCACGACGCGCAGGTCGCGCTCGCCTGCGAGGCCGATTTCGTGCAGGGCTATTTCTTCGGCCGCCCGGCGACCGGGCTGACCGACGACGCGACCGCGTCGGCCTGCATCGGCGAGCTGATCGAGCGTTACCGGCTGCAGACCGAGGCGCGCGAGCGGCGCATCGCGCCGTACCTGCGCGCGTTCGAGCGCGCGACCGAGCGGCTCGCGGCCGGCGAATCGCTCGACGAGGTGTGCTGGAATTTCCTCGCGCTCAACGACGCGGCGCGCTGCTTCCTGCTCGATGCGCATGGCCGTCAGGCAGGGCGCAACGTGGTGCTGCGCGCCGATCGCGCGTCGCACGAAACGCGCTTCCTGCCGCTCGCCGACGCGCAGGGCGCGAACTGACTGCGGCGGTCGTATTTCCGCGCGGCGATCGCCGAGCCGCAGCGCGTGCACGTGACCCGGCCGTATCTGTCGATCAACGAGGCGCTGCCGTGCGTGACGCTGTCGATCGCGGTGCGCGGCGCCGACGACGCGCTGCACGTGCTGTGCGGCGATATCGACTGGCACGAGGGGGCGTGGGTGGCCTGACACGGGGGCGTACGGGGCGGGGCGCGCGGCGCTTCTCGGTTACGATGCCGGTTCCGCCGACCTCACCGTAGCCGCCTCCATGCCCGCCGCGCCGATCCTCCTCGAAGTCATCGCCACCACGCTGTCCGACGCGCAGACCGCCGCGCGTGCGGGCGCGGACCGCATCGAACTCGTCACCGGCCTGGCCGAAGGCGGCCTGACGCCGAGCATCGGCCTGATCGAGGCCGTCACCGCCGCCGTGGCGATTCCCGTCAACGTGATCGTGCGGCCGCACTCGCGCGGTTTCGTCTATGCCCCCCGACGAGCTGGCGATCCTCGTGCGCGACACGCAGGCCGCGTTGGCTGCCGGCGCCTCGGGCATCGTGTTCGGCGCGCTGACCGCGCAAGGCGACATCGACACCGCCGCGCTGGCGCGCATCGTGGATGCGGCCGGCGGCAAGCCGATCACGTTCCATCGCGCGTTCGACGTCTCGCGCGATCTCAATGCCGCGTTCGATACCTTGCTCAAGACACCCGCCGTCGCCAGCGTGCTGACCTCGGGCGGCCATCCGTCGGTGCTGGCCGGGCGCGACGCGGTCGCGCGGCTGGCGCGCCGCGCCGTGGGGCAATAGTGCGAAGTGCTGGCCGGCGCGGGGCTGACGGTCGAGACGCTCGGCGAATTCGTGCGGATCACGGGCGTGCGCGCCGTGCATCTCGGTTCCGGCGTGCGCGAGCGCGGCGAAACCTGGGGGGCGGTGGATGGGCGGCTGGTGGCGAAGGTAAGGGCGACGCTGGATGGCGCCGTGCGCTAGCCCCGCCCGAACGGGCACGATCGCCCAAAAACAAAACCGGCGCACCTGATCTTGCCCCTGATTTACGGACACCTATCTAAGCGACATTGGCCAGCTCGTACTGCTCTGGGCTGAGGTAGCCCAGGGTCGAGTGCAGCCGGATCCGATTGTAGTCAACCTCAATGTAGTCAAACACATGAGCCTTGGCCTGCTCCCGTGTGGCGAGGTGTTCACCATGGATGGCCTCGACCTTCAGACTGTGGTTCCAACTCTCCATTGCTGCGTTGTCGTAGCAGTTGCCTCTGGCACTCATGCTGGCGATCAAAGCGTATTGCTCCAACAGGGCGCGGTGCTCGCGCGAGCAGTATTGGCTACCACGGTCA
>WNEB01000081.1 GCA_009914575.1 Burkholderia gladioli | reverse complement strand
TCGCAACAGTGCCTGCTGCCTGAACTCCAGGCTGAACTCCTGCCCCTTTCTGCCTGCCTTGCTCTTGGTCATCGTCCACCTCCTATTGCGATAGTTAATCGCTTATAGGGGTGTCCGTGAAACGGGGGCAAGATCACCGTTCGTATCGCCTGAAATTATGCCCGTCGATGCTATTTCATCCTCACACTCGATTTATGCAACAACGCCTCGTGGTGGCCACCACCGGCTCGTTCGACCGCGCGCTGTGGTTCGTCGGCGCGCACGGGATCGTCGCGATCCTCGCCTACGGGCTGCTGGCCGGCAAGCTGCGGCGCGTCGAGCTGCCCTCGCCTGACGCGGCGCGCGTGCCGGCCGCCCGAGCCGGCACGCGCGCCGTCGTTTCGCATGGCCGGCCGCGATCCGTTGCCCCGGCAACCATCGCGCCAAAATCCGCGCCCGCCACGGCCGCTCCCCGGCCCGATCCGCCCCTTTCCAGCCCGCCGGCTGTCATCTTTGCTTCACACGGCCTGACTTCGGCAAGCCAGTTTCGCTTACACTGCCTCCGATCCCCCTTCGCGTTCCGCCGCGATGGTTCCATGCGCCCGCAACGCCAGGAGACAATCCCGCATGCACGCCGTGCCTTTGCCGAACACGAACCCCGAAACCGCCGATGCCGCCGATGCCGCCGTCGCGCAGCCCGTGCGCGATCTGCGCCGCGTACCGATTCACCCCGACTTCTGGTATCCCCTCGCCTGGTCGCGCGAACTCAAGGTCGGCAAGACGCTCGGCGTGCATTTCGCCGGCGAACCGATCGTGCTGTTCCGCGGCGAGTCGGGAACGGTTTTTGCGCTCGATGATCGCTGCGCGCACCGCCAGGTGCCGCTGCACGCCGGCGTGGTCGACGGCGACGCGCTGCGCTGCGGCTATCACGGCTGGACCTACGATTGCAGCGGCAAGTGTGTCGACGTGCCTTACCTCGGCAAGGAGCGCCTGCCCAACGGCGTGCGCGCCTATCCGTGCCAGGAAGTGCAGGGCCTGATCTTCGTGTTCACCGGCGATCCCGCGCTGGCCGCCGACAAGCCGGTGCCCGCGCTGCCCACCGTGTCCGACCCGAAGTACAAGACGCGCCGTTTCGACCGCAAGGTCAAATGCCACTACTCGTTCATGCACGAGAACCTGATGGACATGAACCATCAGTTCCTGCACCGCCGCGAGATGGGCCAGATGAAGGCGCGTTCGCTCGACCGCCGCCGCGGCGACGGCTGGGTGGAAGTCGATTACACGTTCTCGCGCGCCGAGGGCAAGCAGCCGATCGGCGAGGCGCTCGTGTTCGGCGCCAGCAAGAAGCCGCAGGATCAGAGCGACAAGAGCGTCATGACGATCCGCACCGAATACCCGTATCAAACGCTGAAAATTCTGTCGAGCGAAGGCACGCTCGTGATGGATCTGTGGATCGTCTACGTGCCGCTCGATGCGCAGCAGCGCACCAATCGCACGTTCGGCATGCTGTCGATCCGCAAGCCGTCCGTGCCGTTCGCGCTCGAACTCGCCTGGCCTCTGCTCGTCTGGTTCACCGAGCGGATCTTCAAGGAAGACCGCTGGATCGTCGAACGCGAACAGGAAGCGCACGACATGCAGGGCGCCGACTGGAATCACGAAGTGTTCCCCGTCATCAACGACCTGCGCGACGTGCTGCGCAACAAGGGCGGGCGCACCGTGATCCCGATCCGCGAGATCGGGCCGGCAGCCTGAGTTTGATCGCGCGGCGCGACGATCGTAAAAAAAGCAGGCCGCGCGCCTGCTTTTTCGGCTCTCTTGAAATTTGAGTGGGTGAAAAGGGCCGCCGGGGTACGAAAACCTACGTCGCAAAACGGTATCTTCCCACCCCTAGCCCCGCCCCAAGGCGGGGAAGCCCTCGCCGCCGGACGGGCTCGGGGGCCAGGCGGCGCAAGGCTTTGCCTGGCCCGAGCCCTCAAGCGTGCTCGTAGATTTTTCCGGGTCAAGGGTTCGCTGCGCCGGGCTTCGCCCGCCCTTGACCCGGAAAAATCCACCCACTCGAAATTAAAGAGAGGCCTTTTTTCATTCCGGACGCCTGAACGCGCCGCTAGCGCGCGGCGAGGCCCTGCATCAGCAGATGCTCGAAGTCCTTCAGCGCGTCGGCGGCGGTGGCGAGCGGGCTCGTGCGGCCGATCGCGAGCAGTTCGCCCATCGCGTCCGTTTCGATCCGCACCGCCTTCATGCCGGCACCCACCTGCGCGAACGGATGATCGCGATCGCTCGCGTAGGTGCGCAGCTGCACCGAGGCGCGCACAGTGCCGCCGTGCTGCTCGATGCGGTCGACCAGCTTCGGCACGCGGCCTTCGGCGCGCCAGCGCGCGAGATCGTCGGGCGAAATGCGCTCGATGCCCTCGCGCGCGATCGCATCGAGCGAGAGCCGCGCTCCGAAGCCCGCGTTCGCGAGAATGCAGATCTTGCACAGGCCGTGTCCGAGCCGTCCAGATCGAAGCGCGGATCCGGCTCCGCCATGCCCGCGCGCTGCGCCTCGGCCACCGCGTCGGCGAACGCCACGCCCGACATCATGCGGTCGAGCTCATGTTTCGCGGTGGCCGTGAAGATGCCTTCCATAACGCTCACCTCGCAGCCGACCGCGTTCAGTTCGATCAGATCGATGGTCGGCAGCGCGGCCGAGGTCGCGCCGCTGATCTGCAGGCGCGCGCAGGTAGCCGTAGCCCGCGCCGCCGGTGCGGTAATCGGTCGGGCCGGCCTCGATCAGCACCTGCGGCTGCGGCGGCGGCCACGAATGCCGCGCCCGTCAGCGCGGCGTCGAGCGGCGCATCGGCGTCGAGCGCATCGCGCAGGCCGTCGCGATCGATGCGCCCGCCGCGCGAGCGGCTGATGCCCGTGAGCCGCACATCGACGCCGTAGCGCTCGCGATAGCGCGCGCGGCGCGCGTCGAGCAGCCCGGCGACGGCCCGGCCGATCTGACCGAACCCGGAAATAACGACATCGCAGCGCGGCATGGCGGCTCCTCGTGAATCGGCGGCAGCCCCGGTGTTACTTCGCGAACAGCTTGCCGAGATCGGCAAACGCCTTGAATTCGAGCGCGTTGCCCGACGGATCGAGGAAGAACATCGTGGCCTGCTCGCCCGGCTCGCCCTTGAAGCGGATATACGGCTCGATCACGAACTTCGTGCCGACCGCGCGCAGCTTGTCGGCCAGCACGTGCCATTGTTCCATCGTCAGCAGCGCGCCGAAATGGCGGACCGGCACGCCGTGCCCGTCGACCGCGTTGGTCGGCGCGATGCCCGCTTCTTCGGGTGCGAGGTGCGCCACGATCTGGTGACCGAACAAGTTGAAATCGGCCCACTCGGCCGAGCTGCGGCCTTCCGGGCAGCCGAGCAGCTCGCCGTAGAACGCGCGGGCGGCTTCGAGGCTGTGAACGGGGAATGCGATATGGAACGGCAGCAGGGGCGCGGGGGTTTGGGCGGTGGTCATCGTCGGGGCTCCGGTGTGTGGGGGTGGTCGAGGTTCGCTGCCGGTTGGGCGGCGAACCATGACGATGATGTTAAAGATTCACGTCATCGATGGAAAACGATATTTATTTTTGTTGAACGATCGAAATTTTCGATCAATTCAACGACCGGCGCCGGACGCCGCGCAACGAACCCGCGCGTCGAGCGCTCGCTTCGGCCAGCGTTGCGCTCCGGTCGGCTATGATGCGTGTCCTCTTCGAAGCCGCTCCCCATGATCTCCGTCCGTAATGTCACCCTGCGCCGCGGCATCAATGTCGTACTCGACCGCGCCTCCGTCACCTTCGCCCCCGGGGAAAAATCGGGCTCGTCGGTCGCAACGGCGCCGGCAAGTCCTCGTTTTTCGGCCTGCTCAACGGCACGCTGCACGAAGACAGCGGCGAGTTCTCGATTCCCGCCGCGTGGCGCATGGGCCAGGTCGCCCAGGACATGCCCGAGACCGAGCAGAGCGCGACCGATTTCGTGATCGAGGGCGACACCGTGCTGCTGGCCGCGCAGACCGAAGTGGCCGCCGCGGAAGCCAGCGACGACGGCATGCGCATGGCGGAGGCCTACATGGCCCTGCACGACGCCGGCGCGCACGATGCCCCCTCGCGGGCGCAGGCGCTGATTCTCGGCCTCGGCTTCAGCGACGCGCAGCTCGACCAGCCCGTCAACAGCTTCTCGGGCGGCTGGCGCATGCGGCTGCAGTTGGCGCGCGCGCTGATGTGCCCGTCCGACCTGTTGCTGCTCGACGAACCGACCAATCCCCTGGATCTCGACGCGCTGGTGTGGCTCGAAGCCTGGCTCAAGCGCTATCAGGGCACGATGGTCGTGATCAGCCACGACCGCGAATTCCTCGACGCGGTGACGCAGGTGACGGTGCACGTCGACAACGCGAAGCTCGTGCGCTACGGCGGCAACTACAGCAAGTTCGAGGACATGCGCGCCGAACAGCTCGAACTGCAGCAGGCCGCGATGGCGAAGCAGGCGGACAAGATCGCCCATCTGCAGAAGTTCATCGACCGCTTCAAGGCCAAGGCCTCGAAGGCGAAGCAGGCGCAGAGCCGGGTCAAGGCGCTCGAACGCATGGAGAAGATCGCGCCGGTGCTGGCCGACGCGGAGTTCAGCTTCGAGTTCAAGGAGCCGCTCAACGTGCCGAACCCGCTGCTGTCGATGTTCGACGCGAGCTTCGGTTACCCCGCACCCGAGGACGCCGCGCCGGACACGCCGCCCACCGTCATCGTGCGCGGCATCAACCGGTCGGTGCTGGCCGGGCAGCGGATCGGCATTCTCGGCGCCAACGGCCAGGGCAAATCCACGCTGGTGAAAACGGTCGCGCACGCGCTGGCGCCGATCGCCGGCGAGATCAGCGAAGGCAAGGGCCTGAACATCGGCTACTTCGCCCAGCAGGAGCTCGACGTGCTGCGCCCGCTCGACACGCCGATCGAGCACATGATCCGCCTGGCGCGGGACACGCCGGCGCATCTGCGCGCGCCGGGCCAGAGCGGCACGGAACAATCGCTGCGCACGTTCCTCGGCAGCTTCAATTTCAGCGGCGACATGGTGCATCAGGCGGTCGGCACGATGAGCGGCGGCGAGAAGGCGCGGCTCGTGCTGTGCATGATCGTGTGGCAACGCCCCAACCTGCTGCTGCTCGACGAACCGACCAACCACCTCGACCTGGCCACGCGCGAGGCGCTGGGGATGGCACTCAACGAGTTCGAAGGCACCGTGATGCTGGTCAGCCACGACCGCTCGCTGCTGCGCGCGGTGTGCGACGAGTTCTGGCTCGTGACCAAGGGCGGCGTCGAACCGTTCGACGGCGATCTGGACGATTACCAGCAGTTCCTGCGCGACGAAGCCCGCCGCATGCGCGAAGAGGCCGGCGCGAAGTAACGGGGATGGCGGAGGCGGGTCACGGCGCGTGCGCGCCGTCGTGCAACTCGCCCACCAGATAGTCGATCAGCACGCGCACTTTCGACGGCAGGAACCGATTGGGCGGGTACAGCAGCCAGATCGGCCCCATGTAGGGGCCGGCTTCGCACTGCCAGTCGGCCAGCACGCGGATCAGTTCGCCGCGCCGCAGCGCCTTTTCCGCCGCGAATTCGGGCAGGCTCGCAATCCCCCAGCCGTCCAGCGCGGCCGCCAGGCGAGCGTCCACGTCGTTGGCGACGTAGCGCCCGCGGACATCGAGCGATTGCGTTCGGTCGCCGCGCCGGAACCGCCAGCGGTTGTCGCCCGCCGTCTCGCCGAGCGTCAGGCATGCGTGACGGGCCAGGTCGGTCGGTTCGGACACCGCGCCGTGCGCGTCCAGGTAGGCCGGCGACGCGTAAAGTTGCCACTTTGCCATTCCGAGCCGCCGGGCCGCCAGCCCGGGAGGCGGGGAGCGGGTTGCCCGAATCACGAGATCCACATCCTCGCGCAACGGGTCCGCATCGCGATCGACGACCATCAACTTGACATCCACGTCGGTCGGGCCAACGCCGCAGAAACGCGGGGATCAACGGATGGACGACGCCCCTCGCATAGGCAATCGGCGCGCTGATGGCGACCTCCCCGCGCGGCGCGCCCGCCTCGTGCGCGGCGACGTCCACCGCCGCGGCAGCCGCGCCGACCATGTCGCGGCAATACCGGTAAACCTGCGTACCCGAATCGGTCATGCGCACGCTTGCGCGTCGATCGCTCCAGCAGGCGCGTGCCGAGCGCCTGTTCGAGGCGCTTGATCTGCCGGCTGACCGTGGACGGCGTGGTGCCCAGCTCGCGCGCCGCCTCGGAAAAGTTGCCGGCGTCGACGACCCGCACGAACGTCGCCATGTCCGGTAGCAGCGCGAAAAGGTCGATCGGGTCCATGGCCGTAACGCGTCCGTATCGTTGCATCTGTGCATTGGGAACATAAAAGCTGTTCTGGCGAAGCGGATTATAGTTTTCCGCGCAAAGCGCCACAATCCGGACGGCCGCCGGCACGACATGCGTTCGGCACGTCACAACGCAACGGATGAGGTGCCGGATGAGATCGCAAGACGCATCGATGACCATCGCCGTGGTAACGGCAGCGAACATGCCGAAAGGCGGTGTCCCATTCGTAGTTTAAGGTTGGGACGGCGGGGTTTCATAGATTAGGCAGACTTCCGATCATGGTCAACGCGTTTTTCGAGTGATCGATGCAGGGCGACGGCGAGGATCCAGAGGTCGTTGGCACCACCGAGCTTGCGGAAG
>WNEB01000080.1 GCA_009914575.1 Burkholderia gladioli | reverse complement strand
CCGCCGGACGGGCTCGGGGGCCAGGCGGCGCAAGGCTTTGCCTGGCCCGAGCCCTCAAGCGTGCTCGTAGATTTCTCCGCATCAAGGGTTCGCTGCGCCGGGCTTCGCCCGCCCTTGACCCGGAAAATCCACCCACTCGAAATTCAAGAGAGGCTTGTCATTCCTACCCTCCCCCACCGCCCGCGATTCCGGGCGACCGCCGCGATCAGCCGCATCGCCTCAGCGACGCATGCAGCTCACTAGCGAACTGGGCTCGCCGGTATTGGGCGAGGTACTGCCCGACCACGACGCTCTGCCCGCGCGACACGACCCTGACCGGATCGCGCGGCGACGCACCCGGTTCGACCCGCACCCAGCTCGGGTTGAACTCGAAGCGCGTCATTTGCTCGGCGCTCATCCGCTCGATCAGCAGACGATGCGGGAACAACCTGATGCGTTCGTAATCGACTGCATGGCGCGCATAGATGGCGAACGCCACGCCGACTGCCAGCAGCTCGAGGCCCGTGAACGGCAACACGAGCCAGGCGCCGCGCCACCACAACAACACGGCGATCGCGAGCGAGAACGCTGCCAGCGACGCGTAACACGCAACGAACTGGCGCGGAGACACCGAACAGTTGCGCTTGATGAGCCAGTCCATCAAAACTGTTTCGGTGTCCGTGATACCTGTCGTTCCACTCATCGCCGCCTCTCGCGATCGGCATCGAAGCTGGCCCGAAACGGGCCTGCAACCCTGTATTGCAGGATGCTTGCAGAACGGCAAACTGACGCATTATAGGCGTAAAAAACCGCATCTTCAAGCAAGCGCCCGCCACCATCAAACCCAATCTGGACAAGCGTTTCAAGCATTTTAGGAGATTTTTTGGCGTCGTTTTGGACGGCTAATTTCCGGCATAACGAAACCCCTCTTTACCGCATCAAATATTCTTGCGAGGGCCGCGTCCGATATCTTCGAGACGCACGATGCCATGACCTTCCGCGGTCGTGCGCGGCGTGGCTTTCCAGGCGTGTCCGTAGATCACTTCGAAGCTCAGCGCAATGGTGCCGTCGTCGTGCCGGCGCGCTTCCAGCGCATCGACGAGCGCGCGATACGTGCATGCCGGCAGGCGTTCGCCCGCGCCGCGCGCGAACGGATAGGCGCCCCAGCGCCGCACGTCGGCCAGCAGCGAGGCGGTCGACTTGTAGGTGATCGTCAACGCTTCCTGATCCATCACGGGAATCTCGAAACCGCTTTCGACGAGCATGTCGCCGAGATCGTGCATGTCGACGAAGTCGATCACGTGTGCGCGCGGCGCGCAATCGGTAACGGCCTCAGCATCGGCATAGGCGGCACGCAATTCGCGCAGCGTATCGGGGCCGAGCGTGCTGAACATCAGCAGGCCGCCCACGCGCAGCACGCGTTGCCATTCGGGAAACACGAGATCGGGGCGCGGGTGCCAATGCAGCGCGAGATTCGACCAGACGAAATCGAACGCGCCGCCCGCGAACGGCAGCGCCGCGAAATCGGCCTGTGCGAGACGCGGGCCGCGCTGGCCGAGCGCCTTCGACAGCGAGGCCGGCAGGAAACGCCGCCAGCTCGTGTCGACCGCTTCCTGCGAGGCCGCGCGCGCGAGCATCGCCGTGGACAGATCCACGCCATAGACAGGTGCCTCGGGAAACCGTGCGCGCAGCAACGGCAGATCGTCGCCGACGCCGCAGCCCGCATCGAGCACGCCCGACGGGTTCACCTTGATGTAGTCGAGGCGTTCGCCCATCCGTTGGGCAATTTCTCGTGGCAGGAACGCAACTGCGTCGAAGGCAGCGGCACGGCGATCGAAGATGCGCCGCAGATGCCGGGGATCATTGGCCGGACGGCCAAAAGGTGCGGAAATGGAGGACATGTCGGGCAAACTGGCGAAGTGCGCGAAGTATACTGGCTCTCTTGAAATTTGAGTGGGTGAAAAGGGCCGCCGGGGTACGAAAACCTACGTCGCAAAACGGTATCTTCCCACCCCCTAGACCCGCCCCAAGGCGGGGAAGTCCTCGCCGTCGGACGGGCTCGTGGGCCAGGCGGCGCAAGGCTTTGCCTGGCCCGAGCCCTCAAGCGTGCTCGTAGATTTCTCCGCATCAAGGGTTCGCTGCGCCGGGCTGCGCCCGCCCTTGACCCGGAAAAATCCACCCACTCGAAATTCAAGAGAGGCAGTATACTCGCTCGCCTCGCGTGCTTCAGTGCGGGCGGCTCGCGCGGAGGAATCCGATGAACATCGCTGCCGTATTGCGTCGCAGCATCCCGGCCCAGCCTGTTGCGGCGCTGCGCACGGCTTGCCGTCGCGCGATGGCCGTTGCGCTGCTGAATCTGTGCGCGTTATGCGGCAATTCGTCACGCAACGTACTGTGCGAGGCCTGCGATGCAGCGTACTGGAACGAACCGCGCCTGCGTTGCCCCCAATGCGCGCTGCCGCTTGCTGCATGGCAGTCGCATCGGCAACGCGCGCCGGTCGGACATCGCATCGATTACCGCTGCGACCGCTGCGACCGCTGCGACCGCTGCCGCGCCGCACCACCGCCGTTCGACGCAACGCTCGCGCTGGCCGACTATCGCGCGCCGCTCGATACGCTGGCGCTCGATTTGAAGTTCCGCGCGCGGCTGGCCGTCGGCGCGCTGTTCGGCGAACGGCTCGCGCGACTGGCGGCCGATGCGCCGACCGGCAGCGCGCGGCCCGATCTGATCGTGCCCGCGCCGCTGTCGCGGCAACGGCTCGTCGAGCGCGGCTACAACCAGGCCTGGGCGATCGCGCGGTCGCTGGCACGCGCGCTCGGCGTGCGCGCCGATGCGCGGCGCGCGAACGTCGCGGGCGCATTCGTCGCGAGGGAGGTGAGCGGGCTGCATGTCGGGGTCGTCGACGACGTCATGACCTCGGGCGCCACGCTCGCCGCGCTGGCCGCAACGCTGAAGGCCGCGGGCGCGCGACGCGTGACGAACTACGTCGCGCTGCGCGCCGCAAAGGATTAGGGGCCGGCGCGGCCGGACGCGCGCCGGCCCCGCACGACACACTCACATCGCATCACGCATCAACGAAACGGAACCGAACATGTTCAACGTCGTACTCGTCGAACCCGAAATCCCGCCGAACACCGGCAACGTGATCCGCCTCTGCGCGAATACCGGCGCGCGGCTGCATCTGATCGAGCCGCTCGGCTTCCCGCTCGACGACGCGAAGCTGCGCCGCGCGGGCCTCGATTATCACGAATACGCGCAGATGAACGTGCATCGCGACTGGGACGCGTTCCTCGACAAGGAAACGCCCGATCCGGCGCGCCTGTTCGCGTTCACCACGCGCGGCTCGGGCCGCTTCCACGATCACGCGTTCACGCCCGGCGACTGGTTCGTGTTCGGCGCGGAAACGCGCGGGCTCAGTGAAGCGTTGCTGGCGCGGTTTCCGAACGAGCAGCGGGTGCGCCTGCCGATGCGGCCCGGCAATCGCAGCCTGAATCTGTCGAATACGGTGGCGGTGGTGGTGTTCGAAGCGTGGCGCCAGGCCGGCTTCGAAGGCGGCGAGTGATGCGGCGCGGCATCAGAGCCGCGCCAGTTCGGCGGTGTAGTGATCGAGCATGTCCTCGCCGAAGCAGGCGAACACGATGCGCGTGAAGCCCGCGCCCGGCAGCATCGACACCACCGTGCTGACGGCGATCGCCGCGGCGGCCCCGGGCGGAATCCGGTACACGCCGCAGCTGATCGCCGGAAACGCCAGCGACGCGCAACCGGTCGCGACCGCCACTTCGAGCGAACGCCGGTAGCACGCGGCAAGCTGCTCGGCCGGCCCGACATCCCGCCCTGCCACACCGGGCCGACCGTATGGATCACATGCCGGGCCGGCAGCCGGTAGCCGTGCGTGAGCCTGGCGTCGCCCGTGGCGCAGCCGCCCAGCGTCCGGCATTCGGCCAGCAACTCGGGGCCAGCCGCGCGATGGATCGCGCCGTCCACGCCGCCACCGCCGAGCAGCGATTCGTTCGCCGCGTTGACGATCGCATCGACCGTCAGCGTGGTGATGTCGACGACACGCGCTTCGACGCGCGTCGAACCGATCGTGAGCATGCAGGCCTCCCACCGGGGCAATCTCGATAAGGCAAAGCGTAGGCGCGATGCCCGCGCGAGGCCAGAAACGGGACCGTTTGTTGCGTTTCATACGAACTGCAACGTCACTGCCTCGATCCGGGCACAACGGCGCATTGCACGCAATTGAACGCAGATCGATACAAAATCGGCAAATTTATCGGACTTCAAGAATCGCCCGTGCTGGCAAAGGCAGCCTTTGAGGCTGCCCGTACGTACTCACTCGGCCTTGGCGTCGCGGCGCAGCAGCCCGCTGACGGCATCGCGCGCGGCGACACCCTCGAACAGCACGCTGCAGACCGCTTCGGTGATCGGCATGTCGATCGCCTGCGCGCGGGCCAGCGCCAGCACCGCGCGAGCGCAACGCACGCCTTCGGCCACGTGGCCGAGCGCGGCGAGGATCTCGTCGAGCGACAGCCCGGCCGCTAGTTGCAGGCCGACCTTGCGATTGCGCGACAGATCGCCCGTGGCGGTCAGGATCAGGTCGCCCAGGCCGGTTAGGCCCGTGAAGGTTTCGGCACGGCCGCCGAGCGCGACGCCGAGCCTCGACATCTCGGCCAGCCCGCGCGTGATCAGCGCGGCGCGCGCGTTCAGGCCCAGCCCGAGCCCGTCGGCGATGCCGGTGGCGATCGCCAGCACGTTCTTGACGGCCCCGCCCACCTCGACGCCCACCACATCGTCGCCGATGTAGATGCGCATCGCGCCGTGATGAAACGCCTCGAGCGTGCGATCGCGGCAGGCCGCCGTACTGCTGGCGACCGTCAACGCCACCGGCAGGCCCTGCGCAACCTCGCGCGCGAAGCTCGGCCCGGACAGCACGCCGTGGCTCGCATGGCCCGGCAGCGCTTCGGCGATCATCTGGTGCGGCATCAATTCCGTTTCGGATTCGAAGCCCTTGCAGACCCAGATCACATGCGCCGGCACGCGCGGCGCGGCGCGCATCGCGGCGCACAACGCGCGCAGCCCGGCCACGGGCGCGCCGATCACGCAGAGCGCGTCGTCGGCTGCCGCGTGGTCGAGCGCGACCGCGAGATCGGGTTCGCAACGCAGCGCGGCCGGCAACGGCACACCGGGCAGATAGCGGGAGTTTTCATGATGGGCGGCCAGCCCCTAGAGGAGCGCGCGATCGCGCGCCCACAGCAGCGTATCGTGCCGCGCGGCCAGATGCGCGGCGAGCGCGGTGCCCCACGCACCGGCGCCGAGAACAGCGACTTTCATAGACCCAGAACCGGTTCGCGGGACGCGCTCAGTTCAGCGTCGTGCCGTTCGGCGCGCCGTTGGCAGCGCCCTGCTGCTGGGCGATTTGCGCGAGGCGTTGCTCGTACAGTGCCTGGAAGTTGATTTCCGCGAGGTGGATCGGCGGGAAACCGGCGCGCGTGATCGCATCGGCGATGTTCGAGCGCAGGTACGGGAGCAGGATCGTCGGGCAGGCGATGCCGACCAGCGGATCGAGCTGCTCTTCCGGGATGTTGCGGATATCGAAAATGCCGGCCTGCTTGGCTTCGATCAGGAACGCGACCTTGTCCTTCACCTTCGCCGTGACGGTGCCCGACACGATCACTTCGTACACGCTTTCGGCCAGACGTTCGGCCTTCACGTCGACTTCCACTTCAACCGACGGCATGTCCTGTTCGAGGAAGATCGCCGGCGAATTCGGCTGCTCGAGCGACAGATCCTTCAGGTAGATGCGCTGGATGTTGAAGAACGGCTGGTTTTCGACGTCGGACATGTTGGTGGCTCCCTAAAAATGATATGACGGCGACCGGTTTCCTCCGGCCACCCGATTGTCTTGACATGCCCGCACGGCACGTTGCCCCGCCCCGGCGCCCGGGAGGCGTCATTCTGCCGGAATCAGGCGGCTTCCAGAAGCGGCTGCAGGCCGCCTTCGCGATCGAGTTTCGCCAGGGCGTCGTAGCCGCCGACGTGGGTTTCGCCGATGTAGATCTGCGGCACGGTGCGGCGACCGGTGCGCTCCATCATCTCGGCGCGGCGCGCCGGTTCCTTGTCGATCAGCACCTTCTCGAGCAATTCGACGCCGCGCTGCTTCAGCAGGCGCTCGGCCATCATGCAGTACGGGCAGGCCTGCGTGCTGTACATGACTACTTTGTTCACTTCGCCACTCCTTGTTTGACGACCGGCATGCCGGCCTTCTGCCACTCGGCAACGCCGCCTTGCAGCACGTGGACTTCGCCGTAGCCGGCTTCGCGCGCGACCTTGGCCGCCTTGTTCGATTGCTGGCCGTTCTGGCAGACCAGCAGCAGCGGCGCGCTCTTGTTCTTGGCCACCTGGCCCAGCTTCGCCGACAGCTCGGCGTATTGAACCGAGCGGGCCGCCGGCAGATGGCCGGCCGCGTATTCGGCCGACGGCCGCAGATCGATGACGATCGCGTTGCGACGGTTGATCAGTTGGGTCGCCTCGGCGCTCGACAGGCCGCCGCCCCCGCGCCGCAGCGTCGGGAAGACCAGCAGGCCGCCCGAAACGAGCAGGATCGCGATGAGCGCAAGGTTGAAGTAATCGGGCGGTTTCAAGAGTGAAGTGCAACACGCCGCTGGTTAATGGGCTGGAACTCGGTCGGCGGGGTTAGCCAGAACCTGAGCCAGGATTTGCAAAGGGGTGTGCCAGTTCAGTCCGGCGCGTGGTCGAG